>CAMLKY010000090.1 GCA_946480545.1 uncultured Acidobacteriota bacterium | reverse complement strand
CATCGATTGCTGGATGCAGGGATATCAGGACCCGATGCGATGAACGAGGTCAACCGAAGCGCCGTCACCGGTATCCTGCTGACTGCCGCGATCCGGGTGCTTCTCTTCCTGGCATCGCTGGGCGTCATCTGGCTGGGACTATCGATCGACCCCGCCAACCCACCGGCTTCGGTTTTCCGCAATGCCGCGGGCCTGACGGGTTATAAGATCTTCGGCGTCGTGATGTGGGCGGCGGCGATCACATCCGTTGTCGGGGCGGCCTACACGTCGGTCTCATTTTTCAAGGATTTTCATCCGACGATCGAGGCACGTAGTAATTACGTTATTGTGGCGTTTATCGTCTTTTCGACGCTCGTATTCCTCGTGGTCGGTCGACCGATAGCCGTCCTTGTCTGGGCTGGAACGGTGAACGGATTCATTCTGCCGATCGGTCTCGCCCTTGTCCTCATCGCGTCACACCGGAAGAAGGTTGTCGGCGCATACCGCCATCCGATCTGGCTGCGGGTTGCCGGGTGGATCGTCGTCGCAGTTATGACCGGTTTCAGTGTGCAGACGCTCATCGACGCAGCCTAAAAGTTGTAATCCTTTCCGGCCCGAGAGGCATCACAGCTACGATTTCTAGAATTGGAGACCGTAGTTTTGATGAGATCTACCACCACCGCCATTCTTGCGTTCCTCCTCCTTTCCGCATCGGTCTCGGCACAATCGGGCCGAAAGATCGAGCCGACGCCAAGTCCGGTCGTCGTCGAAGACCCGTCCGGTTATTCTGAGTCGGCTCCGGCGAAGAAACGTCCGCAGTACACCATGCCATCGCTCCGTGGCGATCTCTCAAACACTTCGAAAAAAAGCTCCGGTGACACGGCCGCCACGGCATCGCCGACCATCTCGAACGACGGTGAAGAAGTAGTTCGCGTCGAAACCAACCTCGTTACGATTCCGGTCTCGGTCTTCGACCGCCACGGGCTATATGTCCCCAATTTGAAAAAAGAGGATTTCAAGATCTTCGAGGATGGAAAGGAACAGCAGATCGAGTATTTCGGCACCTCCGAAAAGCCGTTTACGGTTGTGCTCCTCCTCGATACGAGTCCATCGACCGAATATGAGATCGACGAGATCCGTGCCGCCGCCACGGCATTCGTAGATCAGCTCAAGCCACACGATAAAGTGATGGTCATCGAGTTCGACGGGAACGTCCACGTCCTTGCGGAGGCCACCGGCGACCGGCCGACGATCTATAAAGCGATCAAGAAAGCCGATTTTGGCGGAGGTACGGCGCTTTACGACGCTGTAACATTCTCGCTTAATCAGAAGCTCAGATCGATCACGGGTCGAAAGGCGATCGTGCTCTTTACCGACGGTGTAGACACTGCATCTACGAAATCCAACTACGAAACGACACTAGCGCTCGCCGAAGAGGCCGACTCGCTTATTTTTCCCATCTACTACAACACCTACGATGCGACGCGCGCGGACGCCGGTATCTGGGGTCCTCCGCCTCCGGGTACAACGGCGCGCGAATATGCCGTCGGCAAGAAGTATATCGAGGAGCTCGCAGCCTACACCGGCGGTCGAGTGTTCCGGCCCGAAGCCACTCCGGGCGGTCTCAAGGCGGCCTTCGAAGGCATCGCAGAAGAGCTCCGCCGCCAGTACAATATCGGCTACATCCCTTCCGAAGATGGCAGGCCCGGACAGCGAAAACAGATCAAGGTTCGTGTAAACCGACCGAACCTGGTTCTCCGGGCTCGCGACAGCTATATTGTCGGGGCACGCTAACTTGGCCAAATCTCCTGTTTTCCGCATTTTTCACTTGATTTTGTTGTCGAGATGACATAGTTTTCTCCGAGAGTAAGTTATACAAACTCAACTGGTTCTTGTGATATCGGCTTTCTAGGGCTTCTTTAACTGACCGCTACTTAGAGGGGGGTTGTCATGTCAGTGTTATCCTGCGCCGTGCGCCGTCTGCGTTTCTCAACGCTGTATGGCGCCTTTGTGTTTTTGAGCTGCCAGATCGTGTTCGCTCAAGCGAGTCTGCCTGAGGACGCACCGATCCTGATAAGCGAATCGAATTCGACACGGGCGATCGTCACGGTCGGACGGACGCGAGCGGGATCAGCGCCGCTTCGGGTTGTTCCGGTCGGCTCGCGGGTGACTTTCTACGTTACCAACCTCGAGCTCTTGAAGGGTGAGGGTGCGACCGCTTTTCGGGCGGACCTGCAGGATGCTCAGCACTACCGGTATCCACTTGAGATCCTCTCATTCCAACCAACGGTTGACCGGCCATGGGTGTACGCATTAACGGTTCAGCTCCATGACGCGATCGGTGATGTCGGGGACGCGCTTGTGCGTGTGACGTGGCGTGGCATGTCGAGCAATCGCGTAAGAGTTTCAGTCGGCCATGAAGGCGGGAAGATCAAGGACGATGAAGGCTCGGTACCGACGCCGATGCCAGACTCCCCGATCATTCATAACATCTCCGAAGCTGTCGGCCTTCCATGGACCGGTGATCGCGTCCGCTTCATGATGCAGGCAACGTTCGGTCCGACCGCCACACTCGAGCAGCGCCTGCGACGAGTTAGCTACAGCACGTGGATGGAAGAGCAGATGGAGGAAAAGCGTGACGTCAACGGCGACATCCGCTACTCGACGTTTCCTTACCCAAGCTTCCCGCTTGTCGGAACTACACCACCGACGACGTGCAACGGCACGTCGGGAATGAATGACCCGGCCGACACCGATGCTCTCTGCTTTAGAAATCACTACACGATGTTCCCGTTACAGACGTGGTTCTACCGCGAGGCACTGTACGGCGAAGATCAGCAGCTCCGGCGACGCGTTTCATGGGCACTGAGTCAGATATTCGTTGTCGGCGGCCGCGAGCCCGAGCAGAGCGCCCGGATGCGCGAGTATATAAAGATCCTCGATCAGCACGCGTTCGGTAATTTCCGGTTCCTGCTGCGTGACATAACTCTCAGCCCGGCGATGGGCAACTACCTGGATATGGCCCGGAGCACGCGCCAGAATCCTAACGAGAATTACGCACGCGAGATACTCCAGCTATTTAGCATCGGGCTCGACATGTTGAATCCCGACGGCACGCCGATGCTCAACTCGCAGGGTGCCAGGATCCCAACCTATAACCAGGCGACCGTAGATAATTTCACCAAGGTATTCACCGGCTGGACGTTCTGTAATATTCCCGGTTGTGCGAATGCGGCTCCGGGCATCGTGAATTACATCGATCCGATGGCGGTGAATCCGGACAATCACGATAACACCGAGAAGGTGCTGCTCAACGGCACTGTCCTGCCCGCGGGCCTCCCGCCGGGTGAAGATCTGAAGCGAGCGCTCGACAACATCTTTCACCATCCGAACGTCGGGCCTTTCATCTCGAAGCTTCTGATCCAGCAATTGGTGACGAGTAACCCGACACCGGCATATGTCGGACGCGTCGCCGCGATATTCAACAATAACGGCCAAGGCATTCGCGGTGATATGAAAGCGGTGGTGCGAGCGATACTCCTCGATCCTGAAGCTCGCGGCAACGTGAAGACCGATCCGGACTACGGCCACCTGCGTGAGCCCGTACTGTTCTTAACGAATGTCACACGTCCGTTCAACCCGACCTCCCAGCCGACCGCTGCTGCGTCATGCGGGGGCCAAAGTGACGGTGTCCTCAATCTGGCAACGATCCCGCTGGATCAGGACGTGATGCATCCGCCGACCGTATTCAACTACTATCCGATGGATTACATTATCCCGGGCACGAATCTGGCCGGACCCGAGTTCGGAATTTTCTCGACGGGAACGGCGCTCAAGCGTCCGAACCTTGTGAATCAGTTCGCCCAGCCGGCGAGCAATGTCTCGACGGTCGCTAGCGGGATACCGGTATCGGCGAATCCGATGACGGGGCCGATCAATGCTCAGATACTGAATCCGAATTACGCTCCGTGCGGAACCCGGATCGATCTGACGCGGTTCCAGACGCTCGCGGCGGCCGATCTCACGGGGAATACCCTCGTCGATGCTCTCAATCGCGAGATGCTGAACGGAAGCATGTCTTCCGAGATGCGTGCCGACATTCTGACCGCCGTGCAGGCCGTCGCTCCGACTTCAACCCTGAAGCGGGCACGTACTGCGTTCTATCTGGTCGCAACTTCACCACAGTTCCAGGTGCAAAGGTGATAGACATGAACAAAGATCGTAGGGACTTTCTCAAATCGTCATGCCGTGCACTTAGCATGGTGGCAATGGCAACACAGTTGCGACATTTCGGTGCGGTCAGCGTCCTCGCGCAGAATGCGGTCGACGCGGCTCCGGCCGGAAATGACTACAAGGCTCTGGTATGTGTCTTTCTAAATGGTGGTAATGACAGCAACAACGTCGTCATCCCGAATTACGAAGAGGGCTACAACCAGTACTTCGCTGCTCGCGGTCCGCAAGGGCTCGCTGTGCCGCGTGCGAACCTTCTTCCGATGACTCCGCCGTCGATGGGCGGTCAGGTTTACGGCCTGCACCCGTCGCTCCCTAACCTGCACGGGCTTTGGAATCAGGGCAAGGTTGGTATCGTGTGCAATGTCGGACCGCTGGTTCGTCCGATAACCCGTGCGGAATATCAATCGGGAGCGCCGCGTCCGTATCAGCTCTTTTCGCATTCGGATCAGGTCGAACAGTTTCGTACGGCCATCTCGACGACCCGATCCGGAACGGGCTGGGGTGGACGGCTCGCCGACCGAACCGCAGTATTGAACCAAGGCGCGGCGATCTCGATGATCACCTCGATCGCGGGTGCGAACGTTTTCAATGTCGGAAATAATTCGTCTCCGCTGATCGTGACCCCGGCTCCTACCCCGCTCAATCAGGTGCTCGCCCTTACCGGTTTCGGAACGGGTACCGAGGAAGATGGCCGACGCGCCGCACTTGATCGGATCCGAACGCGAGACCTCGATAAGACGATGGTCCAGCAGGCGAGCATTCTCACGCAGCAGGCGGTGAACGTGAGTCTCCAGCTAAGCCAGAATCCGGTGTTGACGGTTACGTTCCCGACCACCAGCCTCGGCAATCAACTCGCCCAGGTCGCTAAGCTGATGAAGTTCCGCACACAGCTCAATATGAGCCGGCAGATCTTCTTTGTGCAGATCGGGGGCTTCGATACTCACTTCAACCAACTCGGTGCACAGCCGTCATTGCTCACCCAGATCGACAACGCACTGAAGGCTTTTTACGACGAAACGGTCGCGCAGGGGATCGCGAACGATGTGACGACGTTTACGATGAGCGATTTCAACCGCACGTTCAATCCGGCGGGTTCAGGCTCGGGCGTCGGATCCGATCACGCGTGGGGCGGTCATCACATCGTGATGGGCGGCTCGGTACTCGGTGGAAACTTTTACGGACGGCCGACGTCGAACGGAACTTTCTTCCCGACGCTCGTCAACACCGGACCGGACGATGCCGATACCCGCGGCCGGTTCATACCGTCGACATCCGTGGAGCAATACGCCGCGACACTGTCGCGCTGGTTCGGTCTCCCGGAAGCGGATATTCCTCTTGCGTTCCCCAACGCACCCAACTTCCCGACCATGAACCTCGGATTTATGCCCGGGTCGTAAATGAAATATCAGTTGGTTCGTTCAAGGGCTTCGGAGTTTCCGAAGCCCTTTTCCTATTTGGCTGTTCCGCATCGCGCCTTTTCGTCCTGCCGGAAGCAGCGCCGGCCCGCGACAAAATAAATAATTAACGGTATCCGCAAATTCCCTCTGCGACCTGCGTCCTGTGGGCGGTATACAAAAGAGTTCTGCTCCGCGGATGTCGCGGGGTTTTCCCATGAGGCCGACGGAATCTCCTATATGTCAGGTTTTCTGCTGACCTCTCCACACCTAACCCCCTAGGAGGTAGACATGCAGACGACCTACGACCCTAACCTGCGAGCCCACGTTTCCCGAGATAAAGACAACAAGGTCCGACATATTCGCCATAGCCAGGAATATTGGGAGAGCGATGAGAACGTGCCGCGTTTTTCAGCCGAAGGCTATTTGGCTGAGATGGCCGGCGCCTTTGAGATTCCGGCGGAACAGCTTCAAAACCTTAACAAGCAAGTTTCGTTTTACGATCCGAAAGAGCAGGGTGTTGAATACCAGCTCAGCGAAGAGAAACGAATGTCCGGCTCTACCACCATGGGCTACTACCAGACGTTTCTGAACACGCCGGTCTGGCGGCGGGGACTTTCGGTCAAGATCAAACAAAATCCGAATCGAGTTATCGGAGCAACAAACAACAGCGAAGACGATCTGAACGGAAAACTCCCGGATCGAAAAGCGATCGACAATTACAAGGCGCTGTTCCGCCAGATCGCGGCCGCAAAGTCCACAGTCGACCCTGCACTACGCGAAGCGGCGGACGAAGACTCGGACGAAGGTGAAAACGAAGCCGAGGTTTCAGTCAGGCGTTCGATGAACCTCAGCGCTGCAAAGCCGGCACGCGGAAAGGCGGCTGCTACCGATCGAGTCGAACGGCTCCGCGTGTTGAGCGGAAAGTTTTTCATTTACAAGTACGACCCCGAAAAACGTTTTGCGGGCAAGTCGTCGCCGCCGGACACAAAGACGAACCGGGTGGTGACCGAGGAACGGGACATTCCACTGCTCCCGCTTCCGCCCGTCGACAGCAAGATCAAGCCCGGTCGTGCCTACCTGGTCGCCGAGATCATCTTCAAGTATGACCCGCCGGGCTTCAGCGGCCTCGTGTGGTTGATCCTTGTCGAGGTCGAAACCGGATCGATCCTGTACATCGAATGCATGACGTGTGCGGTGAACGGCTTCGTATTCAAGCGTGATCCGGTCGTCAAGACAGGTGACCTGACACTTGGCTCGGACGACAGCAACGCAACGCTGAATCCGCACCGTGACGACGTTACGCTTACCGACCTGAACGGACCGTCCGGCGGAGTCCAGAGTCTTGCCGGTACTTACGTAACGATCAGCAACGAAGAGTCTCCTAACACAGCGGCTCCTACCGAAGCAACCGGGACTGATTTCGACTACGACGTTAGGACCAACAATTTCGGTGCCGTCAATGCGTACTACCATCAAACCGAGTTGTTCCGAACGATCGAGAGCCTGGGTCCCGACTTTGCCCGCGCGACGTATTTCGACGGAACTACATTTCCGATCCCGGTGGATCACCGCGGTATGGGCGTCGACGGTAACACGATCAACGCTCACTGGTCACCCAATGGCAGCGGTGGTACTGATCACATGTGCTACGCCCTCTGCGACACAACCGATACGGCCAATCCGGTCTGCCGGGCTGTCGACCCCTGGGTGCATTGGCATGAAATGGGTGGCCATGGAACCTTGGGCGACCATATCAACACCGGCATTCTCGGATTTG
>CAMLKY010000089.1 GCA_946480545.1 uncultured Acidobacteriota bacterium | reverse complement strand
CACCTCGATCCAGGACAGCGTGCTCGGCTTCATCCCGCGCGCCCTGGCGATCTTGAACAGCGGGCCGAGGCTCCGGGTTACCCCCCGCTCCTGCGCACGGCGGAGGTGCCGCTGAGTCAGCGAGCAGGCTGGCTGCCGAGTCGTCAAGCGTAATATCGACGTTGCTAATCGCACAAAGTCCGCCGGTGTCCGCGATGATCACGAATCTCTCGCCGGTTGGTGAGACAAGGAGGAAGTCTAGATCGCGCGGTCTGCTGGCACTCAATCCGAAGATCGTCACGTTCACATCCGAGACTGCCCCAGCCATACCCGACACCGATATAGGTGACGGGTAAAGCGACGCAACTCCGGGCGGCTGCGCTGCACCCGAACGGTCGGCGATCGTGAATGACGACGAATTTGAGAATGTCATCACCGGCGAGAAGGCCGACCTTGGTTGAAGTTCTTCGTTCGACTGGGCGGCAACCGTTCTGCTCCGAGAAGTGCTTACCTTTTGGATAGAACCTTTGTCGGCTGTGGCGAAAGCCAGTGAAGTAGAAAGCTGACACTGGACGATGAGAGCGCAGGTGCATAGCGACACAAGCCGCATCACCAAGGGGGAAGTCCGTTTCATACTAAGTTACCTCATTCCAGCGAACCGGCTTGGGCAGGCACGCGGTCGGGTTAGGAGGATGATCGATCAGCTATCCACAAATGAAGGTCGTCGGTTCGGGTGCTGCGATCAGTTTCTCGATGGGAAAATCCCTTCAAGAGCGATGATGAAATTGACGCACGTATAGGGCTGCAAAATACTGAAGGGTTGGCTGCCGCCGGCAAGCCCGACATTCACCGACACCGAGTTTGCTGCCATGGTCGTGTTAGTTCCGGTATGGTAGATCGCGCTTTCAGCGAGGTAATTTCCTGTCGGAAGCGAGTCGTTAGCGGCAGCGCTGTTAGCGTTAATAGCACCTGTCGCCGTGTGATTATGCGCCGGCATGTTGGTTATCAACAGGGTCGTGTTCTCGGTGCCGCTCATCTGGCCTAGGACGTAGGGGCTCAGACCTGGTCCCTGTCCCGGATGGATCGGCACCCGGCCGCGAAGGTCGGGAAGTGCAAAGGTTGTCTGCCCGTTTCCGCCGTAGGTCGTTCCGAGGATAGAGAACAAAGCGGTGTTCTGGGCTATTGAAAGAAGCTGGCCGTCACATAAGGCCCAGCCGCGCGGCGCGAAGTTGCCGCCAAACATCATGATTTGAGCAATAAAGGGTTCGGACATTTTGCCTCCAAAAAAAAGAAGATTAACTTGCGATTCCTATTTCCCGTGTTCGGATGAACAGGCCCCGCAGCTGGAGGCTGGGAGCCAGTGTGTGAAAATGTAGGAGCATGATACGCCTTTTGCTCTGGAGGCACAAGATTTTTTTCTTGTGAATTTATGTGTTCGGGAATAGAATCTCTTAACCATCCTCGACCCTAAGGAGACTGTTCAATGAGAATCGACCGCAGAAAGTTTGTTCAATCGCTGGGTGCCGCCGGAGCCTTAGCGGTTTCCGGCAACGCCGTTGCGACCGCAGTGGCTAACGCCGCAGACGTGCCCGCTACTAGTCCCACCGGACTTCTTGCGATGAAAGAGAGCGAAGTTCGACGTCTGATCGGGCGTTCGTTCATAGCGACTTCCGCCCAAGGCCACCCAGTTGAGCTGGTATTGACAGAGGTGAATGGGCTGCAGCGAAAGGCGAATACAAAGGTTGGATACTCGGGCGAGTGCTTCTCCGCTATCTTCAAGAACCACCAACGGGTGACGCTTGATCAGGGTATCTACGAAATTCGTGGAGCAACGAGCGGCAAGTTCTCGGCCCTTTTGGTTCCTACAGACCGCCATCGGACCGACTTCGAGATTATCGTGAACAACCTGAAGCGCTGATCACCCGGTTTTCAGGAAGTTAAACACAGATTCAAGCTCCTGGCAGTTCTCTCTTGTACCGATCGGAACAAGAAAGAGCTGCATTGCGCCCAGCCGTTCGTTTTGAAGGTCGTACAATCCCTGATCGACGAAGTAGCCAGCCGGGACCACAAATACCAGTGAGAAAGCTCGATGCCGCGGCGTTTCTCTCAGCTCGCTAACTTCGGCGAGTTTCAGGTCGACTTGTCCGCTCTGGGCGGTGAGCGTGAAAACGGTGTCGATGGCCTCTGCAAAAGCATCGCGATCAAATTCGGTCAGCATAATCGTTTAACTATCCTGGTCCGTATCCCACACCATGTAGAAGTGAGTTCCTTCATCAGCTTTGATCTTGATGCCGAGCCTCAGATACAGGTTGATGGCCCGATTGCCCTTCTCCACATGAAACGCCATCGGAACACCTCGCCTGCGGGATTCTTCGTAGGTCTGTCGTAAGATCCACGACCCGATTCCCAAGCCCCGCCCAGTTGGTAGCACAGCGAAATCGATAAAGTAGGTGATGTCGGGACGCCACTGGATCATCGTCCGCCCGACGGGTTCACCATCGAGCATTACAATCTCATGCTTCGCATCCGGGAAATGCTCGGCGTAAGTCAGTGCCTGACCTTGGTACTGGATAGCGAGCATCTGGTCGAGCATTTGCTTTTCGGGGAATACGGCTGCGAGGACTTCGCGAGTAGACGAGTACAGCTCCTTTAGAAACGGTTCATCGTCCGGCATTACGACCGGGCGTGAGGATATTCGATCGTCCACGGATCTCGAGGCGGCTTCCATCGTTCGTTCGAATATTAGTTGCCACCGGCACGAGTTTGCAACTGATGGACTTTGACGTGCTTGTTCTGTAAGAATATGGTCATCCGTAAAGTACTGTCTTTTCACTCACGTGCGACGATGAACGCTGAAAATCTGATTGGATTTGAACACATTCCTCAGACGATTCCTCACTTCTGCATAGAATCGTTTCGTCGAAACAGCAAGCCGGACGCACTTGCCTATAAGATCGGCGATACATGGCATCGACTTTCTGGGACCGAAGCGATAGAGCGAGTCAAACGCATTGCTACCGGCCTCGCCAACCTTGGTGTGAGAGCGGGCGACCGGATCGCGATCATATCCGAGAACCGTCCCGAGTGGTCGCTTACAGATCTCGCGATCCTTTCGCTTCGAGCCGTCAATGTCCCGATCTACACGACGCAAGCCGTTGAGCAGATCCGTTACATACTCGAGAACTCGGGTGCGAAGATGCTCTGCATTTCCGGCAAGAAGCTTTTCAAGCACGCCGAAGAAGCTCTCCGGAGCGTCGAGCGGCTAGAGAAGTTGGTGTTCTTTGATTCCGATGCATTGCCCGAAAACGACCAGAGGGCGATCTCGCTTGAATCGATCGAGCAACAGGGCCGGGAACTTAGCGAAACCGAAAACTCGGTGTTCGAGGACGAGCTTGCCAAGATAAAGGCCGGCGATCTTGCGACCATCATTTACACGTCCGGTACGACGGGTGAGCCGAAAGGTGTAATGCTTACGCACGATAACTTCGTCTCGAACATCGTCGCGATCTCGAACGGCCTGCCCATAAAAAATACGGATCGCAGCTTGGCCGTCCTTCCCCTCTCGCACATCTTCGAGAGAACCGTGTTCTACGTTCTATGCTCGAACGGCGTGTCGATCCACTACTGTGCCGCCTTTGAGCAGATCGCAGCGTATCTACAGGAGGTAAAGCCGACGATCATGACGGCAGTGCCGCGCCTGTTCGAGCAGGTCTATCACAAGATCGTAAAGAAGGGGAAGGCGGCGGGCGGATTCAAGACCAGACTTTTCGACTGGGCTCTCGAGGTCGGACAGGACTACTGGGAAGCCAAAGACATGCATCGGGGAGTCTCGCCGGTTCTTGCAGCAAAGCACTCGATCGCGAGCAGGCTCGTATTCTCGAAATGGCGCGACGGTGTCGGCGGCCGCCTGCGCTTTTTCGTCTCGGGCGGCGCTCCTCTTTCGAAGAAACTCTCATACGCTTTCTGGGCCGCGGGCATACCGATCCTGCAAGGTTACGGAATGACCGAAGCGTGCGTGGTCTCGGCGAATCGACCGGACGACAACAAGGTCGGATCGATCGGGGTTCCGTTCGAAGGCATCGAGATGCGGATCGCCGAAGCGGATGGCGAGATCCTGATCCGGGGGCGAAATGTGATGCAGGGCTACTACAACAACCCTGATGAGACCTCGAGAGCTATCGACGCGGAAGGTTTCTATCACACCGGCGATGTTGGATATATGGACAATGACGGTCACTTCTACGTGACCGATCGTCTGAAGGACCTCTTCAAACTGTCGAACGGGAAATACATCGCACCGCTTCAGGTTGAGAGCCTTTTGAAACAAAGTCCGCTGGTCTCGCAGCCGATCGTGGTCGGAAGCGGACGTAAGCAGGTCGGAGCCTTGATCGTGCCGGATTGGGAAGCGTTGAAAGAGGTCTTGAAGGAAGAGGGAATCGAGGCTGACGGCACCCGGGAAGAGCTCTGCGAGAATCCGCACGTCATCAAGCGGGTGCAGCGAGAAGCTCTCGAGCTTACGCGCGAATTGAGCGACTACGAACGGGTCAAGCGGATCTACTTGTTGCCAAGAGAATTCTCGATCGACAAAGGCGAAATGACCCCGACGCTGAAGATCAAACGCGGGGTCATCGACGAAAAATATCAGGAAGCGATCGACGAGATATGCGGCTAGTCTGCACCGACTAGTTTGTACAGCGGCGCGAGATCGCGTTTCTTCTGCAAAAGTGCCTCGGCCAGCTCATGCAAAGCGGCGGGCATTTCCTCGATAACAACGCTTTCCTCTACGGGAGGATAAAGCCGGTAGAATGCGACCTCGGCGTCGCAGAACTCACACTCGCTCAGATGAGCGCTGATATCGCCAGCGCATTCGGCCGTTCCATTTAGAAACGACAAAAGCATCTCAGACGCCGGGCAGTCCCCGGTCTTACAAAAACTTCCAGTCGGGCTCGTCATAATCCGCACTTCGCGCCGGCAACGCATGTACCGCGCATTTATGGGTTGCTCAAATTATCTGTTACGACGAATTAAATCCCTAATGCTCTTGAGGTTCCAGAACAGCGTATACCGGCTCGAGACCGTTGTCAGTACAATCCGCTGAAGTAACTCGAGGCCAGTGTTGTGTCGCTAAAAGGACCACACGTATAGGCGATCTGCGCTCAGGGTGTCGCCGATCGAGTCGTGGTTTTTCGGACGATTACTACGCTCAGTTTGAGCGGCCAACTGCGTAAAACAAGGGCCAAAAAAGTATTGCCCTCGGCTGGAATAACTGCTAGTATCTTACTGTCGGTAGTGAGGAACACCCCGAGTCCCGCGACCCACCAGCCCAAAATTGACATTGCTGCTCGGCCAGTCGATTTTCCAGTTCTTCTACCAAAAACAATTGCGATTCAAAAACAGTGACGGCTACCGTCTCTCTGCGTTAGCTCTACGTAACTTTCCAGATCGCAACGCCTTTTATGAATTCACCCAAATCGCAGGAGCGTCTGCCGCGATCGATCCAAAATAAACAGGTTAAGGTCGGCAAATGGAACGAAAGCCTTAACGCGTCTGATGTAAATCAGATCTGGATCGAGCTCCATCGCATCGTTTCCTCACACCCGTTAGTGCGGGCGTCGAAGCGCGCGGGCTTTCTTGTGGAAGAGGGAAGATACAACGCATACACCGACCTAACGCAGGAACTTTTCGTCGCACTCCTCAGCAAAGAACGCTTCCAGCATTACCTCGACACAGGCATGAGCGATGCGGAGGTCGAGGCCGAGATCAGCCAGATCGAGCTGACCAATATGCTGACGGCCGAGCTTCGGAAGCGGTATCCGGAATCGTATCGTCTCGCACGCCGCATCTCGACTCTTGTTCAGACCAGCCCGACATTCCGTCGCTTTGACAACATCGGTAATCCCGAAGCTCACCGCCGCCTTGCAGATCGGCTTTACGGGCTCGCGGATTGGAGCACCGAAAAGATGCATCGCGACGTTCAGGAGATGGACGAGCGCGTAAAGACCGTTTCATTTCAGAAGCGCGATACCCGCATGGTCGGGTGCACAGGCGATGCTCAGATCGTCATCAGCAACGTCGAGCTCGAAAAGCTGATCGTGCGGGTCTTCAAAGCGATCGACTCGCCTGTCGACGTCCGTTCGCTTCGTTCGTTTGTAATGTCTCGGTTGCCGATCATGGACATCCACCTGGTTCCGGTCGGCGGTTCAGGCGATAGCGAAGACGATGACAAGGCACATTTCGAGGTGCCGGACATCCGCGAGACCCCTGAAGAAGATTTCTTAAGAAACGAAGCGGAGAATGAAGCCGCGGGTTTCGTGGATAATTTCCTGAAGAGCCTCAGTAAGTCTGTCCGTGGAAAGGAAAAGCAATACGACCGGATGATCAACGTGTTGTGGCATTGCTACCTGATCTCGGATAGCGGAACCCAACTCGAAGTAGCCGAGATGCTCGGTGTATCTGATTCGCTCGTGTCGGATTATAGAAAACGTATCGAAGCAAACCTCGCTCAACTTTCGTTCGGTGGTGTAAACGAGGCTCGCCAATTCGAGAAAGCCCTCAAACGCCGAGTGCGCGAGATGCTCGCGGTCACAACCGAAAACGTCCCAGCTTAAAAGTCTCTCCCCCTTTAACGATCCCATCCACGCCTCGCCATAGTGGAAACGGTCCCGCCGATGTTAGACAGTCGGCGGGATTTTTTTTCATGCTCGCGAGATCCCGTTCGACTCGCTAGGCCCGCATTCGCGACCGCAAGGCTCGGAGTTTCGCTTGCGAACATGTTGATTGCGTTTTCGCGCGGAGTGCAATATATTAGGCTCTCATTTCAAGCAGCGTGGGTGTCAAGAAAGCTCGTGAGATCTATTCACGAATTATCACTAACATTTTCAGCTTGAACCTTGGTCAATCCCAGCTCGTCTTCGATTCTCCAAATTCCAAGCTTCTATCGAGTAAGGGAAGCGGTCCGGTCTCTGACCTCCTGACACGCCTGGTGACTGGCGGCAGTCACCCGCGGACTCCAATTGCATCAAGATGCGAGTGGTTCGCACAATCCCGGAACTCGAAGCACTCCCGTCCGATCGTCGGGTGAACGGAATCTTTCTGCGTGCTCCGGTAAGGTTCAATTTCGACGACGTCCCCAGGGCAGCGCAGATCCGATGGGAACAAAGTCTCAATCGTTTTCATAAACGGTGCGGCTGTAATGCCGGTGCAGTTACGCTGGTCGCTGTTCTTACGTTCGGAGTCGGATACGTCATCGCTCGCGGAGACTCCGTCTTTACTCTCGAATTTCTAGTTTCCATTCTCTTGCTGTTCGTGCTCGCCTTTGCCGCGTCGTTTGTCGCCAAGTTCGCGGTTTTGATCGTAACGCGCCTTCAGTTTCGCCGGACATGCGAGCAAGTCCGGCGCGAGATACTTTGCCG
>CAMLKY010000088.1 GCA_946480545.1 uncultured Acidobacteriota bacterium | reverse complement strand
TTTTCTTCGCAAGCTTTTCTTTCACCGGCTCGGGGAGCAAGCGCTTCATTCCTTCGGTGTCCTCTATCGGTCCGGGGGCGATCCCATTGACCCGGATCCCATGCCGACCCCACTCGACCGAGAGATTACGTGTGATCGCATCGACGCCGGCTTTAGCAGCCGAAACGTGTATCTGCATCGGCGTTGCCAGGTAGTGCAGCGTCGCCGAGATGTTCAGGATCTGACCCTGCGACTTCTTTAGCTCCTCAAAGGCGGCCCGGCAGACGTTGAACGTGCCCTTCGTGTCGATATCGACAACTGTTCCGAAACCGTTTGCCGAAAGCTGGTCGGCCGCACACAGGAAGTTCCCGGCGGCACCATTCACGACGATATCGATACGGCCATACTCCTCGACCGTCTTCGCGATCGCATTTTCGACCGCATCAAAGTCGCGAACGTCGGCCGGGACCGCGAAGCACTTCATTCCGTTCTCTTCCAGGTATTGTTTCTGTGCGATGAGGTTCTCTTCCTTTCGACTCGTGATCGCGAGCTTGGCTCCATGCTCAGCAAGCGCACGTGCGACACCGCCGGTGATGCCCGTCGCGCCGCCGGTTACAAACGCGACCTTACCCTGTAAAATATCGTCAGCAAATATTCTCTCCGCCATATTGGCCACGATGTTAACACGAAAGATTTTTCACCGCCGACAAGCAGAGACTCAGAGAACGTTAGTGAGATGGTTCGCTCTGCGTTTCTGCGTCTCGGCGGTTGTCGTAGCCTCTATATCTTGCGGATCGAAACCGACAGACCCGCGGACCGTCATTCCGGCCGACGCACTCGTTTATCTCGAATCGCAGGACCTCGGCAAAGCGGTATCGGCCATCACCGATAGTGAGAAGTTCAAACAGTTCGCAGAGAAGAAGCCCGACACCTCAATGCTGAACGGAGTGAAGATGGCGATCGCCGTCACCGGCTTTGAGACGTCGGAGCAGCAGGTGACGGAAGAGAACGCGGTGCTTCGCTTTCAACCGAGGTTCGTCGCGGTCGTCGAGACCAACGCATGGGGCTGGCAGGCAAAAAGCTTTGTCGAGAACAGTCTCGGCGAATTCGTCAACGAAGTTTATGGCGGAGCGATCGAGCTCGAGATCACCACACGCGCGGATGGCGAGCATTATGTCTGGACGTCGCCCGATGGCCGCAAGGCGTATGCTCTGCAGCAGGGAAGTCTGGTTTATTTTGGCAACGACGACACTGCGATCGAGCGTTGTCAGGCGGTGAAGCGCGGCGAAGTAGAATCGATCGCGGGCAGCTCTAAACTCGGCGAAGGCGAGCGACTCGCATTCGGGTACGTTTCGACCGATGGCGTCGGACAGATAGCGAACATCGCCGGGATCTCGCTCGCGATCGGCGCGAGCGAAGAAGAAGAGGTCAAGAGCTTTGTCGCCGGCGTGCTGCCCGAGATACTTCGTAACTCGGTGAAAGACATTACGTGGACGGCCGTCGGTACCGAAGCGGGGATCGAGGATAAAGTGGTCGTCAATCTCGATGGCGAATCCGCACGAGTCTTCAGCGAAACGATCGTGCCCGTCCAGGGGCCGCAGTCTGACCTGGTCACATTTATTCCATCTAATGCCGGTACCGCGACCCGTTATCTCCTCCGCGAACCTCAGATCGCGTGGCGGAGCGTCGTGCTCACCGCCCGAAAGAAAATCGACGAAACAAGCGGCGGCCTTATTGCGGCTTACTCGGGAAGCTTGTTCGAGCCGTACGGGATCGAAGATGCGGAGCTTTTTCTCAGTGCGGTGAAGAACGAGCTTGTGACAGTCGAGCTCGCGGGTGAAACCGAGGACGCGGCTGTGATCGCGACAGCCGCCGACATGGAAAAGGTGCGAGCCTCGATCGCGAGGGAGATTAATATCGGCGGTGCCGGGGAACAGCAGTTCGGGGCGACATTTTTCAAGTCGGAAGACGGAGAACTGGCGGCGGCGTTCGTAGGCGACAAGATTTTGGTCGGTGACGCCGAAACCGTTCTGAAGTGTTTGGAGGCAAAACAGGCCGGCGCCAACCCGGATCTTGTCAGGCTCTTTTCCACGTCCGACGCCGCCGCGGTAACGGTGGCGAGCGATGCGGAGACGGTGCTGAAGGTGATCGATCTGCTTGGCGGTCACAAAGACGACGCGACCGTCGCATCCGTATACCGGACCGAGACCCGGTTCAACCTCAACGGCATCGAAAGACGAACGATCTCGGATTTTGGGCTGATCGGCACGATAGTCGCGAACCTAAAGCGAGAGTAGGAGATTGTTCGCCCGCTTCGTGTAAGTTCGTCGTTTCATTCGTTGAGTAATCGATCTGCAGCCACGAATCTACACGAGATCGCACTAACGAAGCGTAGGTCGTAGGGCCATAACCAATCTAAACAAACACGAAACTTTGTCCGCAGACTATTTTCTTCTCGCCCGTCTCTTCAGCTTCGTCACATTCTGCTCGATCCACTCTTCCGCTTGTCGATAGTAACGAAATCTGCGCTCATCACGGCGGAACGCGGGCGTGTGGTTGTATCGACGACCGTTGTGATGCACGGTCGGGTGATGGATGTGGAGCATCTCGTGAAAGACGATGTATTCGACGACGAAACGCGGGACATCAGCCGAATCGAGCGAACGGCTCACGACGATAGTCTGATGCGTCGAATCGTGATGCCCGAGGATGTGATAGGTCTTCCTGACCGACCACGTCAGCACCGGCTTTTCCAGACGCTCTCCGAAATACCAAAAGTTCAGGTTGTCGAAGATCTCGTCGAGATCGTACACATCGCCCTTGGCCGTTGTCACTATCTTGCGGCCGTGAGACCGCCGGCGATCGTTGGATCTCGCACGCATCTCGGCCGTACCGATGTATTCCGAATACAAACGGTCGGCACTGGGCGGGACTCGTTTTCTTAATAGTTTCGCCACCAGAATGTACGCGAGAGCCCTGTGCGGTGCGGCGGGCATATCGCGGCACATGTCTGCGATCCTCACAAAGACGCGCCCGTCGCGGACACGGATCGTTTGATTCAGACCGACGTAGGGATAAAAGCTGACATCGATCGGCGGAACATCCCAGTCATCCCGGTACTTTCGAAACGCCTCCTCATAGAATTCACGTATTGTTTCTATCGGCGTTTCGGCGAGGTTGTTGATCACGGTTTTTCTAATAATTATTGACAGATTTGCCGTCAAAATGGTATCAAATTACTTGGACGCAGGCCGCTCACACACGGTAATGCTCCAAAACTCGCCGTGAAAAATGCCGGTTCGCGAATCAAACCTGAAAATCGATAAAGGCTTTGATTTTCCCGATTCCCGCGGGCAGGCGATCCTCACAGCCATCATCAACGAACATTTTGTCACGGGCGAACCCGTGGGGTCGAAAACCATTTCGGAGAAGTTTGCCAATGCTTCAGGTTTAAGTTCGGCGACGATCCGCTCCGTTATGGCAGAGCTTGAGGACCTCGGGCTCCTGGAACAACCCCATACTTCCGCCGGGCGCGTCCCGACCGACAAAGGGTATAGGTTCTACGTTGATAATCTGCTTGGCGTGCTCAGCATCTCGAACGACGACCTTCACCGGATAGGTGATGAATTCGGTCTGAACGCGAGCGATCTTGTTGAGACACCGGACAGGTTGCTTGAACGCACCTCCCAATTGCTATCTGCTCTTTCAAATAATGTGGGTATCGTGGTCAGCCCTAGTCTTGCCAACGACCGCCTGCAGCATATCGAATTCGTCAATCTTTCAGATAACCGGATCCTCGTAGTGCTGGTCTCCGCACCGAATATTGTCCATAACCGGATCATTCGGCTGAAGGTAACTTTCGCGAAAGAGGATCTTGATCGGACGGCGAACTATCTGAACACCGAGTTTTCGGGAAAGACACTTTCCGAGATCCGGGCCGAGATACTTCGCCTGATGCATGAAGAGAAGACGCTGTTCGATAAGTTGCTCCAGACGGCCGTCATCCTTTGCTCGCAGAGCATCGAGGACGACGAGGCGAGTCTCGGTGAGTTGTATGTCGACGGGACGTCAAACATTCTGACCAAGACCGATTTTGCCGATCTCGAGCGTCTCAGGGAGCTTCTCTCCACGATCGGTGAAAAATCACGTCTGCTTCAGATCCTGAACGAATGCGTCGCACGCGATGTAGAACATCCGGGCGGTGTCCAGGTGATGATCGGAAGTGAGAATCGGACTCCCTCCCTCCAAAACTGCACGCTTATCTCGGCCCCATACCGGGTGAGCGGCTCCGCGATCGGTACGCTGAGTGTACTCGGCCCGACGCGAATCGAGTACGGACGGATGATCTCGATCGTCTCGTACGTCGCTCGAGTCCTCGAAAAGATGATGTCGAAGGACGTCACCAACAACTAACTCCGAACCCGGCGGCCCGTGCCGGTTCACACAAATGGATCCAAACCAGGAAATCGAAGATATCGGTAATATTGCCGACGACGCCGAGAATAACGACTCAGTGTCGGTCGATGATTTTATAAAGCAGCTCGAGGCGCGCGAAAAGGACCTCCACATCACTGCCGACACGACGATCATCGAGATCGCCGAGAGCTTTGGTGACGATGATCCGCCCGAGTACCTCACGGCCGAGCCGAAAGCGAAGGCGATCGAACCCGCGTCGCCGGTACCAACTTCCGCAAAACCAAAGGCTCCCAAGGCTGATACTTCAAAGCTCGAGAAAGAAATCGCGGGCTTGAAAGACAAGATCTCTCAGATCCAGCTCGAGCGAGACGAGCTCCTAAAGGCGTCGCTTAGGCGCGCAAAGGATTTTGAAAACTACAAATCCCGGACCGAGCGGGAGCGTTCCGAGACCTTCCAGACACAGGTCGGCAATCTGGCAGCGCAGTTACTGCCGGTACTCGATAACCTCGACCGGGCCGTCGATTTCGGACTGGCGATGCCCGATGATCGCCGGAACGAATTTCAGCAGTTTCTCGACGGCGTCGTGCTCGTGAACCAGCAGGTCAACGAAGTGCTTGCCGAAATGGGTGTACAGCCGATAGCGACTGTCGGTGAAGCTTTCGATCCTCATTACCACGAGGCGGTCGCTACCGAAGAGTCGATCGAGTTCGAACCAAATACTATTTCTGCCGAGCTGCTTCGCGGCTACCGGATCGGCGAGCGTGTGATCCGACACTCGATGGTGAAGGTCGCCACCGCTTCCAACCCGGTACCGGCTCTCGACGAAGCATCGCCGGAACCTGACGACGCTGAACACGGAAGTGAACTTCCGATCGAAGAGTGACCCTTCGCCGTATTCCCCATCCCACACCTGCCAAGACTAGACGCCCGAGAAAACCGTTATGAGTAAAGTAATTGGAATTGACCTTGGAACGACGAACTGCTGTGTTTCCGTACTGGAAAACGGCACCGTCCAGATCATCTCGAACAAAGAAGGCGGCCGCACGACGCCATCAGTTGTCGGGTTTACGGATAAGGACGAGCGGCTGGTCGGCCAGATAGCAAAGCGTCAGGCCGTCACTAATCCGGCGAACACGCTCTATGCGGTGAAGAGGCTGATCGGAAGAAAATTCGACGCGCCTGAAGTCGAGAAGATGCGCGGGGTTGTTCCTTTCGAGATCGTCGAAGCACCAAACGGCGATGCGCATATAAAGGTCCTCGATCGCGTTTACAGCCCGCCCGAGATATCGGCGATCGTGCTGCAGAGACTCAAGCTCGCGGCGGAGGAGTTTCTGGGCGACAGGATCACCGAGGCCATAATCACGGTACCTGCGTATTTCGACGATATGCAGCGGCAGGCAACTCGTGATGCGGGCAAGATCGCTGGACTCGAGGTCGAGCGGATAATCAACGAACCCACAGCCGCCGCTCTGGCGTACGGGTTTGGAAAGAACAAAAGTGAAAAGGTGGCGGTGTACGATCTCGGCGGAGGCACGTTCGATATCTCGATCCTCGAGATCAACGATGGCGTCTTCGAGGTCCTGTCGACTTCCGGTAACACGTTCCTCGGCGGCGAGGATTTTGATCAGCGGATCATCGACTGGCTGCTCGCCGGTTTCAAGACCGAGCACGGTATCGATTTGAAAGACGACCGCCTCGCGCTCCAGCGTCTCAAGGAAGCGGCCGAACGCGCAAAGTGTGAACTATCGAGCCTCGGCGACACAAACATCAGCCTGCCCTTCATCGCTGCAGATCAGTCGGGCCCGAAACACATCAACGCGAACCTGACGCGGGAAAAATTCGAAGAGCTCGTCAAGGACCTCGTCGATGCATCGGTCGACCCTTGCCAGAAAGCTCTGTGGGACGCGAAGCTCCAGCCGTCGGACATCGATAAGGTGATCCTTGTCGGCGGTCAGACGCGTTCGCCGATCATCGCAAGGACCGTGACCGAAGTCTTCGGCAAAGAGCCGTCGTCCGAGATCAATCCCGATGAGGTCGTCGCGATGGGCGCCGCGATCCAGGGTGGTGTGCTCACAGGCGATGTGAAGGATATCGTGCTGCTCGACGTTCTGCCGCTAAGTCTCGGGCTGGAAACTAAAGGCGGCCTTTTCGTAAAGCTGATCTCGAGAAACTCGACGATCCCGCTCAAGAACACGATGACGTTTACAACGGTCGTGGACAATCAGCAGTCGGTGGAGATCCACATTCTGCAGGGCGAGCGTGAGATCGCGAGCGGCAACCGGAGCCTGACAAAGTTCGAGCTCGTCGGGATACCGCCGGCACCACGCGGGGTGCCGCAGATCGACGTCTCATTCGAGATCGACGCCAATGGCATAGTCAACGTATCGGCCCAGGACAAGATGACGGGCCTCGAGCAGGCGATGCAGATCACGCCGTCGTCCGGGCTGTCGCCCGACGAGATCGACCGCCTCATCAACGAAGCCGAAACTTCGGCCGAAAAGGACCAGGAAGAGCGCGAGCTGATCATGCAGCGAAATCGTCTGGACAGCATGATCAAGAATGCCCGGAAGGCGATGGCCGAATTTGGACGGTCGTTCACCACCGAAGAGCAGATGGAGATCAACGGCACCTTGAACGAGGCCGAGGAATTTCTGTTCACCGAAGATAAGGACGAGATCGAGATGGTACTGGTTCGCGTCGAAGAAACCGCAAGCAGGATAACTGCGGCGATGATGACGCCGGCCTAGGGATTTTAGATTTTGGATTTTAGATTTTGGATTTTGGATTGTCAGGCGGTCTTAGCGGGCCCGCTTGAGCCGGGATTGACAGTTTCGGTACAATATCGCTTGGCGTCAGTTCATTGGTTTGAGCTGGCGCCATCTCAATTTTGGATTTTAGATTTTGGATTTTGGATTGGAGCTAATAGCCAATAGCTAACGGCTAATATCAATCCCAAACCCTGGTACCCTACTGACTAGCCCGATGGCAAAGAGAGACTATTACGAGGTCCTCGGTGTCGCT
>CAMLKY010000087.1 GCA_946480545.1 uncultured Acidobacteriota bacterium | reverse complement strand
ACCGTGCTGAAACGAAAGTTTGGGTGATTTCGGTATTGGATTCGCATGTGCGCTCTGAGCTTGGCCACGTAGCTTTAGCCAAGTGAGGGACGAAGGGCCTGAATCGCCAGGCGTTTCAACGCCCTTCCGGGCTGACAATTCGTCATTTCCACACGCGGTGAACCATGAACCATCGGCGGCACTAACCCAAAAGGACCTGAAAATGTTCGCGAAGTGTTTCGAGATCGCAGTTGCCGCCGTCGACATTCTGCCAGACCGGCAAATCGCCCGAGCGGACCAGCACAAGTTCGGCACCGGCCTCCGGCATCCCAAAGTGAACGATCCGGGCCCCGGCGAGTGCACCGCCTCGCATAAATCCATGCTCGGGGGTGCGGGTCCAACCGGCCTCGACGGTCATACATCTCACCCCATATCGGATGCGACGCAGGCTTCCGGCGAGCCTAGCCCCCCGAAACGGGAATTCATGCGGATCTTCGCGTTCGATCGTGATCGCGGCATTGGTACGGTTCGCGTCTGCGGCGATCTCGACTATTGAGTCAAAAAGCCAGGTGACGCTTGTCCGGCGGACCAGATCATTTGATTGCTTTAGCGCCAGATACTCGGCGACGTCGCCCTGCCCCGAAGCCTTTGCATTTTCGAGCGAAACGGCGAGCATTCGAGACCAGGTCTCATCGAGCTCGTTCATAGATGCGAGGATAACGGCCAAAATTTGCAAATGCAATTTCGTGCTATCATCTGAGCATTACACGCGTAAACGGCTCGTTTTTTATGAAGTACCTTGCTCTAATTCTCATAGCGGTGATCTCGACCACCGTCCTCGCACAACAGCCAAAACCGAAATCACAAGCCAAGAAGTCCGCACCCGTCAAGGCAAAGCCGGAACCGACGCCGACGCCTTTGACCGAGCAGGAACGTTACGAAAAGGCCTCGGCGCACGAGCTTGCGGCCGACCGGGTGGCGGCGCTCGAAAAATTCCTGACGGACTTTCCCGAATCCGAGCGAAAGCCGGAGGCGGCTGACCTCCTTACGAGTTCCCGCATCCTGATCGCCGAAGAGAAATTGATCTCCGGTGATGGGGCCGGTGCGGCCGAACTTTTCAAACGGGCGGTCGAAGACGCTCCGCAGCCGATGCCCAGGGAGTTGTTTACCGAATCGATCGCGAAGATCCCATCGACGCTTTTCTTTCGTGGACAACGCGCGGCTGCCGGACAGATCGCGAGCCTGATTGAAACAAAGATCGAGACCGATGCGTCGCAGCTTCTTCAGCTCGCCGATTTTTATATCGGGACCGAGAACGGTTCCGAGGCGATGCGCATCGCGGCGAAAGCGGCCGCTCGCGCACCGGAATCCTCGGCCGTGTATCGGACGATCGCGCTCGCCCATCGAATCAACTTCGACCTGGATCTTTCGGCCGACGCATACGCGAAGTCGCTCGAGCTTGACCCCGGTTCGCTCGTTGCTAAGCGTGGCCTCGCCGATATGAAGCGCGCGCTCGGAAAGTCCGATGAAGCGGTAACGCTGTATCGGGAGATGCTCGCGAAGGACGAATCGGATCTCCACGCGCGTACCGGACTGGTGCTCGCGCTGTTCGAGTCGGGGAAGCGATCCGATGCCGAAGCCGAGATGGCAAAGGCGCTCGAGAAGACGCCTGGTAACGTGATCCTGCTCGGTACGGCGGCCTACTGGTATGCGGCGAATGGGATCGGTGACCGGGCGGTCGAGCTTGCACAGAAGGCGATCGACAAAGAGCCGCGTTATATCTGGTCGCACATCGCGCTCGGCCGCGGCCTCCTCGCGCAGAACAAACCCGTGGCCGCGGAACAGGCGCTCGTGAAGGCACGTGCTTACGGCAATTTCCCGACACTCGAATATGAGATCGCGTCGGTCCGCGTTGCGGCAGGATTTTATCGCGAAGCCGCCGAAGATCTGGCCCGGCAGTTTCGCGTTACCCCGAATGGCGTGCGAACGAATCTCGGCGGGCGGGTCGCCCGTGAAGAACGGAGCTTCGCCGACTTGTTAGCTTTTGAGCGGCGGGCGAGCATCTTCGCGCACAGAGCGGCGGACACTCCCGAAAATGCAGAGGTACTGAAGTCCCTGTTGGAATTCGAGCAGGCACTGCAGAACGATACGCCGAGCGAGACAGAACTGAACGCTGCTGTCGACGCGTTTACGCGTGGCAATGACAAGATGCGTTTGCACCGGCAGATGTATGCGGCTTCGGCGCTCATGCAGAAAAAGGTCGCGTTTGGGAAAGTCGTGGAATTGATGCGTGCCGCTACGGCAAACGTCGATGCGGGATTAGAAGTAGCGGACCCCGGTGCGGCAGTAATGGCGAGCGAGCTCTACGAGCCGCGTGCGGTGGCATTCCGCCGAGGCGAGTATCTGCTCGTCCCGGTAGTACCGAAACCGACGTTGTCGGCAATCGTTCGCGGCCGCATCGAAGAGCTTGCGGGCTGGGCTTTGTACCAGCAGAACAATTTCTCGGATGCAACCATTCGGCTTCGCCGCGCGATCAGCGTTCTGCCCGCCAACAGTGCATGGTGGCGGTCCAGCATGTGGCGGCTCGGTGCGTCACTTGCGGCGGAAGGAAAGGATGCGGACGCGTTGAATGCTTACATCGAAAGCTATCGAACGGACCGGCCCGACTTCGCAAAGTATACGGTTGTCGAAGCACTCTATCGGAAGGTGAACGGTTCGACCGAAGGGCTTGAAGAAAAGATCGGGCGTGATCGGATCCCCGATGTCGCCACCGCCCCGGCGGTGCAGCCGTCTGAAACACCGGCCGCCGCTGCTGCGGAAACTCCGGTTTCGCAGCCAGGGGCAAATCCGCCAACCACGGCTGACTCCGAGAAGCCTGTCGAGACCAAACCGGCCGACACCACGGAACCGAACACAAAGCCCGAGGTTCCGAAGCCGGTGGACACGGCGCCGGCCGAGCCAAAGGCTGAGCCGTCTCCAAACGCGAAAACGGTTGATGAGCCGGCATCGCCCGTTCGTAATGCGGAAACCGAAGCGAAACCCGCCAAGACCGTCGAGGTAAAGGATGAACCACCGGCCGACAAGATCCGTGAATCGCCTCCTGACGAATCGAGACCGAAGCAACCCAGGACAGAAAAGTCCGCCTCATCCTCAACGACGTCCGTCGCCAAGCCGCTCTTCGAGCCAATAATAATCACCATACCCAGCCGGTCCGCCAAGCCTTCACCAAAACCTGACGACGAAAAGAAAGATACAACCGTCGCTAAGGCGACTGAGCCAGCCGAGCCGGCAGCGGATGTCCCGCCATGCAAGATCGGCGTCAGCCAGGAGACCCTCTCGGTCCTCAACAACGGGGGCACCGTGGGCCTGCTGGTGAATGTCGAAGCGCCGGGCGACATCAAGACGATGTCCGCTACATCGAGCAGCCCCAAGGATGTCGAGATCACCCTCGAACCCGAGATCGTGGGACTTCCCGACCGCCGGTTTTTTGTTGTCAAATCGATCAGCCAGGCGCTCGGTGTGTATCAGTTAGTTTTCGCCGCGCCATGCGGCAGGAAGGAAGTGGTGGTTACCGTCCGCTAGCTCGCCGCTTTGAATCGCGCACCGTACTGTAGGAACCAGCCGCGAGAACTACCAACAGAAGAAAAAAGAATGCGTTCGCAGTCGTGCGAAGCGGAAAGTCGAAGAAGCTGTGGATCAGGATCCCGACACAGCCCGCGAGTGCCCCGACCGCGATACTCGAATCGTAGCTGTTTACCCGGGCTCGTATATTTGCGAACGATCTCTTGAACAGGAAGTAGACGAACGCCGCAACGCATGCGAACCCGAGCACGCCCGCATCGGCCAGCATCTGAAGATAATCGTTATGCGCCTGCTCGACGCGGAAGAATCCATTCCACGTATCGTAGCGGCTAAAGGCCACGCCGAACGCGTCAAAGCCGGCGCCGATGATCGGGTGCGCGAAAAATATCTGCAACGCGATCGCCCAGAAATGAAAACGTCCGCTCGAGACATCTTCGGCACCACTTTCCCCAAGGCCCACGCCGCGAAGCAGCGAGCCCTCGCCGCCGAAAAATAGAACGCTTGCGAAGATCAAGACAACGAGGCCACCGGCCGCGCCGATCACTAGAAGATTACGGCGTCGCGTCGATTCGTCTTCCTCATTGCGACGGCCGCTTTTCCGCACAAAGCTCGCGGCCGCGGCACAGACCACTACTGCGAGAAAGCTCACGATGCCGCCGCGCGATCCGGTGAAGACAACGGCCATCCCCATAATGCCCGCGGCTATTGCGATCGCAAATTTCCGCTCGCGCCGCACACCACTTCCGAAGAGCAGGCCGAGTGCGAGACCGGACGTCATCTCCATCAAACCGGCAAAATGATGCTGATTGACGTACGGACCGAATGGCAGCGCCTGCGGTGTGGGACGAAGACCGTAGATCGCTTCGGGAGTCGCGAGCCACTGGAGTATGCCGAAAAACGCGAGCAGCGCTCCGAAGGTTATTATCAGCAGCGCGAACCGCCTCGCGCGATCCGAGTTCGAGATGAATGTGAGTGCAGCCGCAAAGAAGATGAAGCACGCGACGAGTCGCACCATGAAAAAGCGCGTCGCATACGGATCGAGGGTGATGCTGCGAGCTACGGGTGCTTCGATGATCGCAGCGGCCGCGTCCCGTGATGAGAACGGCAATAGCTGAATGCATCCGATCAGGATCAATCCGAGCAGCGGCAGTTGGAGTACACTCGGGCTGTAACGAAACTCACCCGAGCGCCACGCGTCGAACATCCACAGCAACGCGATGAGCGCGACGAGCACCGACAATAGCCCAAGCGTCCATGAATCGACGGCGCCATAGAGCACCGCCCCGAGCAT
The DNA here is from genome assembly GCA_946480545.1 of uncultured Acidobacteriota bacterium. The sequence goes on along the minus strand of CAMLKY010000087.1, from coordinate 2,569 downwards.
CGGTATGACAGAGACGATCACGAGGATCGCCTTTTCCGCGAGGGACGCCGGTGCCTGATTGTCGGTGTTTGATGGCATTTATTTGATCCGCACGAGCGCCGCATCGTCGAACCAGAGGTTTCCCGCGATCGGACAAACCTGGCCGCATGGATCGCGGACGAGCCGGACGACGATCCCGTCGGTCGACGCCGGTACGCTGAACCTAACGCCGATCCGGGTCCACTCAGCATTGGCCGGTATCGGCCCGGTAGACGCGATCAGCTTACCGTCGCCTGCGTCGGCGACCTCCCATTTGAAGGTGCCTCTCGTCCTGAGATCCGATTTGAAATAGATCTCAAACTCGTAAGTGCCGCCCGGCTCGACGGCGATCACCTGCGAGATCGAACGCAACTCACTCCCGGTGTTCGAATTGAAAACGAGCGCCAAGCTCTGGTTCCCACCGTGTTTCTGTCCGGGAGTGAGGACGATCTGGGGTTCGAGCCCCGCCGATATCTGCCAATCGAATGAGGCCGCTCCTTCAGGTTTGACCGCGCTCTCAAAGCCGCCGTTCGCAACCTTTCCGATCGCGGCGCCTTCGACGATCCCGAGATCGGCTGAGATCTGTGCCGCCGAACGAAAGTTTTTCGCCGCGATCATCTGGGTCAGCAGCCCTGACCCGACTTCTTTCAATCCCAAACGCTTTTCATCCGTCGGGATACCCGACCAAACGGTCATTGCATCGTCGAGCCTCTTTTCGCGCGCGAGCAACATGGCAAGCGCGGCGTCTACGCGCGGCGACGTTCCAAGACCGGCTCGGATCTCTGCGAGGCCGCCGTCATAAAACTGCCACGCGCTTGTCGCAGCCGGGCCGGCATAGGCTCCGTCGCCTGCCACGGCCTTGCGGATCTCGCCAAACGCCTCGTCAGTCCTTCCCTGCCGCAACAACGCATTTCCCAAACCCCACTGCACACGGGCGTAGTTCGGTGCCAGCGCAAGCGCACGTCGCAGCGCCGATTCGGCTCCTTCCGCGTCACCCGACCGTTCGCGGGCACGGCCAAGCTCGAACCAGTAGAGATAGTTGTCGGGTGAGCTCGCCGCCGCTAATTCGAACTCCGCAAGCGCGCGCCGGATGTCCTCTTCCTCGAAGCTCTTTTCAAGCAGGACCGCGTTGCCGAAATGGGTCTGCGGATCGGAAGGAGCGAGCTGAGTGAGGTACTCCGTCACGTCGGCCGTGTCCGCCCGGCCCGCTGCCGAGTTTGCCATTCCCCACCGGGCGGAGTGCCAGGCCGCGAACACACAGACCACCCCGGCCACGAGTAACGCGACCCGCTTTGTGAGCGTATCGATTTTCAGTGATTTGACCGTCACCTGAAGCTATTCGAAATCCATCGGCTCGATCTTGATCTGTGCGCGTTTAAGACCTATATCGCCGTCGCGGCAAACCTCACGAACCCGCGACAGCGCCTCGGGCGAGATCTTTTCGGATGAGATGAGTATCTCCTGGATCTCTTTTCTCCGGCAGATCTCCGCAAGCGATCCGTTTGCATCGAAGACCTGGAGACCGTTGATGACCTTTCCTTTCTTTAACGGATCGTCATCGACAAAGCCGACCGGGCGATAGTTCAAGCCGGAATTGTTTCGGAGCTCGCGAAGCACCATCTCGCCGCCGTCACCGGCGCCGTAGATCAGAACACGCCGGCCGTCAGCAGAAGGACTGTTTGGAAGGAATTCGCGTATCAGGCGGAATGCCATTCGGCTGCCGATCAGCAGTAGAAGCAGGATGATGCCGTCGAGGACAAAGACCGCACGCGAAAAGTTCTGGAAACGATAAAGGAGCAGGATCGCAAAAACACTGAGCGCCGATCCCGCAGCGACGCCCTTTGTAAAAGTGATAATGTCGCCGATGCTGGTGTATCGCCAGATGCCCCGATAGACCCCCGCAGCTAAAAACGCAAAGAGCTTCAGCACGACCAGCAGCGGCGCCGTTCCGATGAACAGCTCCCAGTTGCTCGTATTCTCGATCGGACCGTACAGCAGCACGTACGCCGCGTAGTACGAGAACGAGATCAGGAACACATCGAGAAAGACCTCGAAGATACGACGCTTGTAGGAGACGTCGATGAGGAACGCAAACACCGCATTGTCGCGTGTGGCCAGCTCTTCCTCAGTCTGTTCGTAGACCTTCACTTTCGACAGGTACACGCCGATGATCGCGAGCACGGCGGTAAAAGCACCGATGAGCGCCAGACTCGGAAGCGTGCCGAGCCTTGAGACAAACAGCGACAGCAGCCCCGCCGCCACGGCGAAGGCGTAGATCATCAACACGGCCGCACGCTCTGACAAACCCAGCGCGACCAGCCTGTGCGACGTGTGATCGCGACCGCCTTGCGATGCTTTTCGTCCCCAGAGCTTCCGGATCACGGTAACGAGCGTCGTGTCGAAGATCGGAACGAACAGGATCAGGACCGGCACGGCAAGGATCGAAAAGACGCCGCGCGATCGCCCGCCGACCTGACCCATAAGGACCGAGCTTGCGAGCAAAAAGCCGACGAACATCGATCCGCAATCGCCCATGAATATCGATGCCGGG
>CAMLKY010000086.1 GCA_946480545.1 uncultured Acidobacteriota bacterium | reverse complement strand
CGCGGATCGTACTTTCACAACGGTCGTTTTGCGACGGCCGAGGAAGTCGTTGAGTTCTACAATCGCGGGGGCGATTTCAACGCACCGAACAAAGACCCGCGTGTCCGGGTATTAAATCTCACGGAACAGAGCAAAGCAGCTTTGGCAGCATTCTTGAAACGGCCGCTGACGGACGAGCGGGTCAGGCTGGAGCTTCCGCCGTTTGATCGGCCACAGCTCTACACCGAATCCGATCGCGTTCCGACCGTGACCGGAACGGGCCGACCCGGTACCGGCGGGATAACACCTGCCGCGATAGCGATCGAGCCGCCGATCGTCGGTAACCCGAGCTTTACCGTCGCGATTTCCGGAGGCCTGGGCTCGGCAAATGCTTTTCTCGTTATCGACTCGATGGATCCCGGCGTCGGCTCGTCGATACCTGCGAGCGGAAGTTTTGCGTATCGCAACATCACTCTTCCGGGCAACGGTCGGGGCTCGGCAACATTGTCCATCCCAAATGATCCGGCGCTTGTCGGGCGAGCCGTTGCGCGCCATCAGGCGTGCGCCTCCGTGCCCAACCGGCGGTTGGCGAGCGAAGGCAGCGTGCGGCGGTGGTATGTCATTGATGCGAACGCGGCGAACGGTTTCTCGGTCTCGCCTCTAATTCAGTTTACGATCTTCGGCGACACGGCGGCTTCTGACTCCGCACCGTTCGATTTCGACGGCGATGGGAAAACTGACATCGGGATCTTTCGTCCGACGGGAGCCGAGTGGTGGATCCGAAAGAGCGGCGACAGCACGGTCTTCGCCGCACAATTCGGGAATTCGACAGACGTCATAACACCCGGTGACTACACCGGCGATGGCAAAGCAGACGTCACCGTCTGGAGACCGTCGAGCGGTGATTGGTTCGTGCTTCGATCAGAAGACTTTTCGTTCTTCGCATTCCCATTCGGAACCGGCGGCGATGTGCCGTCGCCGGCAGACTTTGACGCTGACGGCAAGACGGACGCCGCAGTGTTCCGGCCGTCGAACTCCACATGGTATGTGAGAAGGTCCTCGGATGGCGGCATCGCGATCGAAACGTTCGGATCGGGCGGTGACATTCCAGTCGCATCGGATTACGACGGCGACGGCCGTGCAGACATTGCGATCTTCAGGCCCTCGGTAGGTCAGTGGTGGATGAAGCGTTCGACAGCCGGGGTCCTCGCCGTTACGTTCGGTACGTCGACGGACAAGCTCGTGCCCGGCGACTTCACCGGCGACGGCAAATCGGATGTCGCGTTCTTCAGACCGGCGACCGGCCAGTGGTTTATCCTTCGCAGTGAAGATTTCAGCTATTACGGGACTGCCTTTGGAACGAATGGCGACATCCCTGCGCCGGGCGACTACGACGGCGACGGTCGGTTCGATACGGCTGTGTTCCGGCCATCGAACGCGACTTGGTTCGTTCAGCAATCGACAGCCGGCACGTTGATCCAACCGTTCGGCTCAACAGGCGACCGCCCGATCCCGAATGCTTTCGTCCATTGAGAATCGGTCGAGTCGTCGAGCCGGATAATTGATTTTCCTTCGTGTCGTTTCGTGTTAGTTCGTGGTTACAGTTCCTGAAAAGTAAGAGTGGAACCGCGAATTAACACGAAACGACACGAAAAAAAACGGCGGCGTTTTTGATAACGCCGCCGTTTTTTATTAACGCTCAAGAGTCCTCTACCAACGCACCGGCCGAAGATCCGGTCCTAGAACGTGGTCGCCCTCGATGTGTTCAGGGCTGCGATCGGGGTTCCAGATGTTCGCACCATCGGCATGCCGGAAATGGCCGCCGTACCACACGACCACATCCTGGTCGGCGATCGATTCACCGTTGATGAACGGGTCGATCTGGATAAATGCGTTCTGGCTTGTTGTCTGATTGAATCCGTCATCGAGCTCGTTCTGCAAAGGCGTTCCGCCGACGACGTTCTTGTACCGCAAAACCCACATATCGCTGACGCCGAAAGTGTCGGCGACGCCATCGAAAAGATTCGGGATCAGCTCGTACGCTTCGTTGCCGGCCGAATTCTGGATCAGCAACCCACGATTGAGCGGCGGGCTCTTGAACTGTTTCATCTCGGTCGTAAGCGGGGTCAGGAATTTGCGGCCGCGCTCGATTCGAAAGACCTTGTTATTCGGCTGAACGATATCGAAATCCATCCGCCAGAAGACATGGTGATGATGGACATTGCAGACGCACTGATTCTTCACTGCACCAAATCCGAACCGCGGCCTGATCGTGCCGTCGGCGCCGAACCGCCACTCCATGATGTAGCGGTACCAGTCCGCGTTCATCTCGGATACCAGGATGACCTCGCCGTGGTCTGCGTATATAGCCACGCCCTGAAAGTTTCCGGTGTCGTTGGAGCTCTCGAGTACGGTTGTCGCGATCTGGCCGGCTGCGAGTACCCGAATGCCCGGCGCCGGATTTTTAGATCCCGCTTCAGGTGCGTTGAAGAACCCTTCGGCGTACTGCCAATCGCGATATGGTCCGCACGTCTGGGGAATATACTGCACGTTCAGGATCGGAGCATGAGCACGTTTTAATACCGATTTCCCACGGTACTTAACATCGCGGATCTCTACGCCTGAGGCTCGGGTGCCGGACGATGCCGACGGCCGAATGATCAGCATTTCCCAAAGTATGTTTCCGCTGGTGTCGTCTACGGTCAGGGTAGCCTGTCCGGCGACTCCGCGTCCCGTTGCACCTTGTCCCGAATTCGCGATGCCGCAGCTTTCAGGCGCCGCGGTCGCGCTCGGCGGCGCACCCGCTTCGTACCTTACGACAGCTCCACGTTTCAGACTGACGCCGACGATCTCGTTATTTTCCGTCGAATTCGCGGGCTGCAGACCGACATTGATCAGCCGCTCGGTCGTCCCCGCGAGAACGGTGATATCGGGCATCGGCTCAAAAGCTCGCATCTTTCCGCTTCTAAGCGCGGCCGAGAGCGCGGGGTCGTTTCTCAGGATCGCGACTGCCTCTTCGAACTCCTCCGGACTCGCGACCGGCTGGAAAGATTCTTCGTGGATGCTGACGCTTTCCTTTTTTGCAAAGTCACTCTCGGCGACCAGAGTCCGATCGTTTGTGTAGTCGTAGTAAACGATCCGGAACCGCTCGGGTGGCAGCGATCGCCCTGGCTTGACCTCGCGTTCGATGAATTCGAACCCGATCAGCCGATACTTCGCGGTTCCCATTGCGGATCTAAGTTCCGCACTCGCGGCGACGCGCGCTTTCGCGGCATCGACATCGGATTGCGATGGCCCCCATGCCACGGCCGTGATCCTGAAGGGTGATTTCTTTGTCCGTTTTGGGGCTCGGTCAGTTGCGTATGCGGCGCAGACGGCGACGCTTAGCAGCAGGCCGAAGACGATGGCGATGCGACTCGATTTCTGTGGCATGTTCTCTCCTGGGTCAAAGTAAAAGATCGAATGAAGGCTGCCAGAAACGTTATCACCGTCGACAGTTAACGGCAAGTTTTGACATTTTCCGGTTAGAAAAAGGCTCTTTCGGATTTGTTTCACAGATAACGCAAAATTGCAGGGACGCGTCCGTCTGTTTCATGCAGCCGCAACGAGCACGACCCATCGACCACACGTCGCTCAGAAAGACACACCGTCTTCCCATAACACGGGTTCGTTTCGCCCCGGCGTCTTTACTTCACAAATCAGCAAAACGATCTCATTGATCTTTCACTCATGGAGGAACTATATGCAGAAAAGATTTATCTCTGGTGTGCTCGCGCTCATCGGGCTCAGTGTGCTTGCCGTGTCGGCGAGCTCGCCGGGTTTTATCGGGCAGGTCGTTCAATCGATCCAGCTTGGCATTGCACCTATTCTCACATCCGGCTCGGATGACTACGAGTCGATATTGAAGGACGCGGGCAGATCGAAACGAACCGCGCGAAAAGAGGAAACAAGAAATGAGAGCATTCCCGACGGAATGCTCTGGCACATCGTCTTCGACTTCTCTCGAAAGATCGAGGAGAAGGCGGCCGAAGCAAACGCGAAAGGTGAAAAAGGCGAGCTCTATAGTCGCTACTTTGTGCGGCAGGGCCCGCTCACACTTGATCAGGATGCTGCGCTAAAAGGCGCTGCGAGCGGCTATCTCGATGGTATTACCCACATCAATCAAAGAGCGAAGGAAATAGCCGAGATCTATAAAACGGCAAAACTCCAACAGCAGGATTTGAGCCAATTCACTCACCTCGCATCTGAGCTGAAGGATTTGCAGGCCCAGCGAGACTCGGCCGCGTTGCACCATCGCGATGCGGTCAGGTCGACACTCGGTGAAGAAGTCTTCACTCGCTTCACCGATTTTCTAAAAACGGATTTCTCGGAAGGGGCGAGCTCATCTGCTGAGAATACTTCCGCCATACCGAACGGGTTTTTCTACGAAGGCATCTCGTGGATCTTTTGGGATGAAGCGGAAAACCCGCCGCTTATCTCCGGGATGTCCGAACTCTACTTTTACTACTTCTTCCCGGAAGGTTTTTATTACGATCCGAGCATCGACTCGTTCTTCGTGAATCTAACGACTCAATCCCTTCTCGATTTTGAGCGCGCCGACGGCTACCGCGATATCTTTCCCGCGATCGCATTTCACCCGACGTTCATCTCGACTCGCGGACAGGTCTATTGCACCGTGACCGACCACTACGGGGTGCTCTATGACGGCCCGTTCCCGGTCGATGAGATCTACCTGGATACGACCGACGTCTGTCACCTCGTCGGTCCTCCCGCCCCGACACCCACTCCTATCCCCACACCGACCCCCACTCCCACCCCCACACCTTGTCCGCTGAGCAGCCTCGGCTGTATCGAGCCGACACCTACGCCGACTCCGACGCCGCCCGTACTTCAGGTGATCGAGGTCGGTTTCAAAGACGATCACAAGATCACGCGGTTCGCTGATAACACCGTTATCGATCCGAATGATAACGAGCCGACCTGGGTACGTAACCGCCCGACCAACAATCAATATCCGGTCGCGTATACAAAAGGCGCAAATCCAAAAGTTTTCGCGAAGTTTTCGGTGAGTCCGGCGCCGAGCCAGTCGATAACGGCCCAGATCCGCGTGAAGAAGGGGAGCATGCTTCTTACACCGACCGGAAATGTCCCGATCACGATCAACTCCTCGACCGCGACGGTCGACAACGTTACGCTCAACGGACTCGAGCAGGACCAGAAGTTGAAGCACGAAGAATACGATCTCGATTGGGAGATATCGTTCAACGGTCAGACGTGGGTCGATATGGGCGAGTCCGACGACCACAAGCTTCACTGGCTCTGGGATGCCCCGATCGAGCCTACGTTCATGAGCTTCACCGGCTATGAGACGCGCGACGATCCCAGTCAGACGGCGGGTAAATTCCCGGGTCTATTCGATCTCGCACTAGAATGGTCGACCGGAAAGATCCGCGGGCAGGACAACGTCGACAAGGTCGTGGCGAAGATAAACACGCTGCTGTCGGACAGGATCAACTATAAGCCGGGCAGGGCTCTGGAAACTTTGAATCCACTTATCAGGCTGACTGAGAATGTTCCGGGAGCCCAGTGTGCCGACAATGCCCTGATCCTTTACGGGCTGATGCGAAGCGTGGGCATCGATCCGTCGGTTGTCTATCACTGGGGCGGCGACACAAGGCCCGCCAATCAGGTACTAACGCGTGGCCGACGGCACTTCTTTACGTATCCCGCTGTTCCCGGCCAACCGGACGGTGAGGAAGAAGTAACGCTTCGCGTGACAAGGCCGCAGCTCGGGACTGTGTATTGTACGTCGCTTACAGACCCTCGGGAGTGTGTCGAACCCGACCCGCATTTCAAATATCATGCGACAGTCGGGATCTCGTACACAGAGAACAACCAGCCGAAAACCGCCTCGTTCGATCCCTCGTACGGGATCCGCGAAACGGCGGTGCGAATAACCGAGGCGGTCACGCACCTCGGAGAGCTGAAACGCAACTCGGATGCGAATAACCTCCTGTTCTCAAGAGACAAATTCAATCCGTTTAGCAGTATCACGACGGCCGCCCGCTGCCGGCATCGATTCAGCTTCAATATAAATACGGTTCGCCCGCCGGGGAATTTCGACAACAGTCCCCAGAGTGATTTCTCGGTCGTGCGGGAGAATGGGAACTGGTACGCGAAGGGAAGCTCACCGACTGGTGGAGTGACCCTGATCGAACCCGGATTTGATCTGTATTCGCATATCGTCCCCGCAGACTACGATGGCGATGGCGTGACCGATGCGGGCGTACGAAACAAGGACTACCCCAACGTCTGGCAATATCTGGAGAGTTCGACAGGAACGCTCCGGACAATCCTCACCGAACCAACCTACGTCGGGAATGCTCCTGCCGCAGGTGACTTCGACGGCGATGGAAAGGCTGATATAGCAACCTGGCGATCGTCGGATGGTATCTGGATGATTCGTCGAAGCTCGGACGGCGTCGAGACGATCGCCCAGTGGGGCATGGCGGGCGACATTCCAGTTGCAGCGGATTACGATGGCGATCACAAAACGGACATCGCGGTCTTTCGTCCCAGCAATGGAACGTGGTACGCGCTGAGCTCGATTGACGGATCGTGGATCGCTCCGCAGTGGGGCATGGCCGGCGACATACCTGTGCCGGGTGATTACAACGGCGACGGCGAATTCGATTTCGCGGTTGTCCGGCCCGACACCGGCGTCTGGTACATCCTTTACACCGACCTCACTTTTGATTACGGGTACGGCCAAGTCCTGAGCGCAGGCGATAAGCCGGTTCCCGGAGATTACGACGGAGATGGCAGGACGGATGTTGCCACCTGGCGTGCATCCGACAGCGTCTGGATCATCGTTGAAAGTCTCGAGGGTACGGTCAGGGTCGAGCAATGGGGAGAACCCGGAAAGGGTGATATTCCCGTTCAATCGGCTTATATTAACTGGTAACCCTAGGACCGGAGCGGTGCGACCAATGCGTCGCACCGCCTCGGATACAAGATCGGGAGTTTTATGAAGAACGTATTTGTATCTCTGTCCGCGGCTTCATGCCTTTTCTTTTGCGTAACCTTATCGGGGTGCGGCGTTGCGGGCTCACAAACCCGGCCGGCAAACGAAGTCCCGTCCGCCAAAGCAAGCGCCGACCAGCAGCGTTGGTCTGTCGAGAAGACACAGTTGTCCGAGGCATTCGATCGGATCGAGACCCGATTTCGCGAGAAGGATCCGGCGTGGACGCGCTCCGAGCGTCGGGTGTTGATGCCGCCCGAGTACAGCTCACCGCATGTGAACGGAAGGCTGGTTGGCAAGGCTAAATCTACGGTCGAGGTGAGTGTCCATCACGCTCCATCAGAAGAGGCCGCTGGTGACCTTTACCACCATGGATTGGAAGCGCTTGCCCGCGGACTCGCAAATGAGATCGGCGACCTTGGTGAGGAGGCCGTCTCGATCACCGACCGGCGGGACCCGTCCGGGCAAGTGAGATTCGTGCAGGGCA
>CAMLKY010000085.1 GCA_946480545.1 uncultured Acidobacteriota bacterium | reverse complement strand
TGCTGTCGCGTTTGGAGCAACATCGCCGAGCCTGAACGACGAACTGTGGATGATTCCTTATCCGGCCGGCCGGTCAAGACTGATCACCAAAGGCATAAACGGCGATTACGGAATTAGTTTTAACAGGGCGGCGAACGCCGTCGTGGCTGTTCAATCCAACAAGTTCGCATGTTTCCTGACGGCCTCGGTTGATGATCTGTACAAAAACACTCACGTGCTGACGACAGTTTCGGAACGAGCTCCGTTACCGTTCGGAGCAGACTGGACCAACGATGGGTGGATCGTATATTCCTCGGCCGAGGGTGGTAATGCCGACATTTTTGCCATCAACGAGGGTGGCGAGCAGAAGCAGTTGACCTCAGATCCGGCTGCCGAGATATCACCAAAACTTTCCGGCGATGGTCGGCTCCTGGTTTTCATGTCCAACCGCAGCGGGCAGATGGAGGTCTGGCGCTCCGACGCGAACGGAACGAACGCAATTCAGCTCACGACAAATGGGAATGTGACCGACTCGGTGATATCCGCGGACGCGCGGATCGTTTATTACCTTGTCCAGGATCCGCAAACTAAAGTTGAAAAGCTCTGGAGAGTTTCTATCAATGGCGAGAATGCCGCACCGGTAACTCACTTGCCGATACGTTCACCGCGCATCTCGCCTGACGGAACTACGATCGCGGGCTATATATGGGATCCTAAGACAAACAGGATGATGCTCGGGCTCGTCTCCGGTCAGACCGGTGAAATTCTCAGGTACCTTGAGACACCGTCGCACGACGATATGCCGTTTCTCGATTGGTCGAGAAATGGACAAGATCTATTTGTCGTATTGCGCCGCGGCAAGCCCGAGAGTCTGTGGCGAGTTTCCCTGAACGGGCTTGCTCCTCACAAATTGCGCGAATGGGAGAACGATGCGATCTTTCGTCTCGCTATCTCCAAAAGCGGCGAACGGGTTTTCTATGAAGTCGGAAACGAGTTGAATAGCGTGGTGCAGATTCGAAGCTTGGATTGAAACATCAGCACAGGGTTGCCGGTGTGGAGCGGCCACGCGATCATAACCAGTGGCGAAGCCTCCCGGTTATCGCGGAAACGAAACCCCGCACTGAAGGGCGGCAGACCGAGTATCTGCCGCACCTACAGTGCGGGGTTCCTGTTCTGACCTCACCAGAGGCTTTACCGGTGGCGATGTTCTAGTCGCACTTTCAGTGCGAAGCACACTTATCTAAATTCAGTGCCAACTGGTAGCTCCATTCCCGGTCCTCCCGGTCTTTGATCGCCTTGTAACCCGAAACTGACGATCCGGTGCGTTTGAGTGGCGCTTAGGAAGATCCACCAGCGATACACTCCGCCAGTGTTTTGCCGGGAGACAAAATCGGTTCTGCCGTCGCCGTCATAATCACCGAATAGAGGAAAAGCCGCGTTGCCCCACGACAATACATACATCTGTCCGTCCGAGCTTCGTCGGATAAAGAACGTGCGTTGTCCGTTTACTCCGCGTTGGATCATTAGGTCGTGTTTACCGTCGCCGTCAACGTCGATCGGGAAGAAAAAGAAGAACGAGTCGGTGGCCGCTGAGCCCCAATGAATCACCTGCATTTGTCCGTTGGAGCTGTTGCGTATGTACCAGATGAGCAGGCCGCCCTCATTGCGTCCAACGGTCAGATCGGCTTTGCCGTCGCCGTCGTAATCGCCGACCTGCGGATTATCGGAAGGCGATCCGCCCCAGGTTTCGTAGCGTGGATTTCCGGTTGAGCTTTCGATGATGTACCAGACGCCGTTCGAGCGGCGATAAACGGCGACGTCAAGTTTGCCATCGCCGTCATAATCTGACGGTACGAACGCATCCGTACCGACAGGCGGAAACTGTCCCCAATTTACGACACGTATTGAATTCGTCTCGCTTTGCAGGATAAACCATGTGATGATGCCGTTTTCATCGACGTTCCATGCTACGCGGTCGGCTCTGCCGTCGCCATCGAAATCGCCCAGATTATTGACGATCCCCGGCATGTCGTCGCCGCCCCTGCCGACCTCAATAGAAGCTGTGACATTGTTTTCTAAGCTGTTCAATGTATAGAACGTGAATTCGGAAGCGCGAAAAACGACAAGGTCCGTACGCCCGTCGCCGTCATAGTCGGCAGGTATATTTGCTTGCTTGACCTGCCCGCGTATCTCGCCGTTAGGTAGGCCCGACGTGTGAATGTTGACGTACCAACGATGGGCTCGCAGATCGGCGACTTGCTCGGCGGTCGTGTTGAAAGTGAGCGGACCGATGATTCCTGTGGTTCCGCCGGTGTAATTAAAATCAAAACGAATCGGACCGTTAACGCCGACTGGTCCGTTATCGTGAATGTGAGCGGCAACCGCATTCGAAGTTAAGCTTCGATAATCACACACAATCGTAACCTGCGTTTCCGCAGCATTGAGCGTTATCGAACAGTCGCCTTCACCGGTCGAATTGTTGGCCGGAACTTCCTGTCTGCCGCTTAAGTAGACCGAAAACTTCTGCTGTGCAGCGGCCGTTATTGAGAACATCATTACCGACAAAATGATCGTCAGCGTTGAGAGAATTTTTGTTTGCATTTCACTTGTACCCCTTAAGTTTTGAACTACTGGCTGACGGTAGAGTTAAAAACTTTGCCCTTGAAAGTCTTGAAAGTTGAGTGAAAGTTAGCTTGAAATCTTTATGAAAGACTTTCCAAATGAATGGGCGCGGGCACAAAAGCGCTCAGGTAAGTACGGCGTAGGGAAGAAGAAAGCTGAGGACTAAACCTCTAATTACTTTGTTTTTAGCTCCTCGCGCGGGAACGGACTGGCAAGAATATGAGGCGGAATCGTTCTGACCGAGTCTACTTGTCGGAAAGACATCCAATGTACCTGTTGCTCACACAGATCGGCTAACGGGCCGAACTTGAACGGCTATAGCGCTGGACTCGATACATCATCTATCTAACATATGCGTTCGGTAGCGGTGCGTCGGACGCTGTGCCGAATTGTTGGATCAGGGTTCCCGCGGTGCTTCGGTTCGAGAACCACGTCGCACTCGAAGGACGGAAGACGGTCGTGTCGTGTCGTCCGTCGCCGTCGTAATCACCTGGGGCCGGAATATCGCCGGTCGTCCCGAACGGCGTTCCGTAATAGCTGAAGTCTTCGCTGCGAAGGATAAACCATTGGCCGGTCGAAGGTCTGAAGAACGCGACGTCGGCCTTGCCATCACCGGTGTAGTCGCCCTGAACAGTCCTGTCTGAGGAGTTGCCGAACGTCACTGCTAAGACTCCGGCGGTCGATCGATTGAGCCACCACTGCCCGAGTGACGGGCGATAGATCGCAATATCGGCGCGGCCATCGCCGTCGTAGTCTGCTGAAACAGGGACGTCACCCGAGGTGCCGAAGGTCTGGATCGTGAAGCCGCCATCGGACGATCGCCTTACGTACCACGTCGAGGTCGACGGGCGAAACACCGCCGCGTCGGATTTCCCATCGCCGTCGAAATCCCCGGGCGAAGGAACATCGCCATCTGTGCCGAACGGAACGGAATAGTAAGAGTAGTCCTCGCTTCTCAAAACGAACCATTCGCCGGATGACGGGCGCCACACGGTGACATCGGTCTTTCCATCGCCGGTGAAGTCCGCCGGGGCGATCCTGTCTGTCCCCGCTCCGAACTGTGCGGCGAAGACGCTGTTGTCCTGACTCTTTTGGACCCACCACTCGGCAGCCGCGGGTCGAAAGATCCCGATATCGGTCTTGCCATCCCCGTCGAAGTCGAACGGAGCACGCTGCGTGGCGAACGAGAATTCGTAGAATCCTCGCCCGTGCGTCGCGATACGAAGCACTCGATGGATCGCGTGGAATTCCATGCCGAAGACCGGTACACGCGGCAATCCGTTATTGAACGGCTGCCAGTTCGCTCCGCCGTCGTCGGATCTGAAAACGCCGATATCTGTGCCGGCGAAGATCGTCTGCGTGTTCGCGGGATCGATCGCGAAGCTGTTGACTGGAACGTCCGGAATGCCGGCTCCGGCAGGCACCCATGTCGGCGCGCCGCTGAGCAGGTTCGTTGTTTTCCAAACATGATGACCGGCCGCGAGCCCGTATCCGTTCAGACAAACATACGCGACGTTCGCATTCGTCGGATCGATCGCGACACGACCGACGTATCGTGGGGGAATCGTCCCAGTGATATTCGTCATCGTCGTCGCATCCCCGGTCGTCGACAGGAACACCTGACCGTTCTGGAGTCCGACTAGGCGGACGTCGTCGTTTTGCGGTGCGATCCCGATCGCGGTCACGTTCGAAGGCAGAACTCCACTGACGTCGACCATCGTCGTTCCGAGATCGGCGGACCGATAGAGACGATTAGTGCCGAAATACAACGTGCCAGGATCGCCCGGCCCGCCAACCATCGGCGCGTAGAACCGCGTCGTGTCGCTGCAGTTTATTCCGTTATTCGAAATTCCGTTCAGGCATCCAAGGAAACCCGACCAGATTGGATCGCCGGTAGGGTCGGTCGTGGTCGCTCGCGTAAATCCGATGGGGCCAACACCACCGGACCGATTAAAATATGTATGGTACGCGGTAACGTCGGTTACGCTCGACGAATTCTTGTCGATCACCGCAAAGCCTCCGTCGCCTCCGTCTGAACGGACCCAGCTCGTACCGTCGCCCGCCAAAAACTCTGTACCGTTGTCCTGCGTTCCGCCAAGCGAGTAGTTGCGGTCGGTGGGGTGGATGGCGATGCCCATGAACTGGGTCGCGCTAAAGGTCGAGTTGTTGAGCGACTGCCAATCGATCGGCGTGGCCTGGACGTTAGTTGTTTTCCAGATGCCCCCGTCGCTGCCGAAGTACACGGTATTCGGGTCGGACGGTGCGATCGCGATCGCGTGTGTGTCGACGTGAAGGCCGCTCGAGCTGTGAGTAAAAGAGCCGCCGCCGTCGCCGGAACGAGCAAAGATCAGTGCGGGTGAACCGCCGATATAAACCTTGGTCGCATCTGTATGGTCCACCGCGACCGCCATGTCGTACCCGCACTGCGGAGTGCAAAAGCCAAGACCGGCATTTAAAGGCGAGAACGATGTTCCACCGTCAACCGACTTGAAAACAGTCCCGCCTCCGAGACCCGCCGCGGCGTATACCGTCACGACGTCGCCGGTCTTGTTCACTGCGAACTCGACGCGACCGCCGCCGTTCCCAGGATTCGTCACAAGCGTGCGAGTAAACACGGGGGTCGCATCGAGAGCATTCGTCGTCAAGTAAACCCCGGCGTCCGGCAATGACGAGATCACCGAGATCATTAACCGGGACGAATTCCCGGGCTCGATCGCCGCGTCCACCACTGAACGGCTCGGATCCTGCGTTCCTTGAATCGCGAGTTTCGTAAATGTGGGGTTCGCAGACATTGCATTTGTGGAACGATAAAGACCTGCATCGGGAAGTACGAGGCCGGTGGTTGTTCCCGCCATCCCCGAAACACCGCTCGCGGAAGTCACGAAGATGATATTCGGGTCTGTAGGGTGCACGATTATTCGGCCGATGCTTCGGCCTGTGAAAACATCCTCACCAGTGATTCCTTTGTTGAGGGGTCCGGAGAGCACGGGTGTCGTTTCGGCATTCGTGATCCGGTAAACGCCGACGCCGCTGAAGCTGAAGCCCGAAAACGTCGCCTCGCCGGTTCCAACGAATAGAGTTGTGGGATCGGTGGGTGAGAACGCTATCGAACCGATCGACAGCGTCAGTGCGTCATCCATCATCGGCGTCCAACTCGTTCCGCCGTCAAGCGAACGGTAGAGCCCGCCGAACGCGGTGCCGACGTAAACAATGTTCGCGTTTGTCGGATGAACCACTATCGCCGACACCCGGCCGCTGTTTGATGTCGAGGCGTTGACGGGGATCGGTGCCGGCCCGAGCGATCGCCATGCGGCCTCGAGACTCCGGGAGTTCCCTAGTGCCGCCTCGCTCCTCTCGAGATCCCGTATCGCCCGCGTCCGCGAATCCTGTTTCGCGGTGTCAAAACCGCGCAGCAAATCGATATGCTCACTCCTGAGACGCAGGTACTCGGCCTTATCTATCGTGGGTCTGATCGGCGGAAGATCCGGTTCGATCTCATCGAACACCCGGTCCTGTCGATCCGCCGAGATGAACCACCAAACTGGAGCCGCAAAAAGAACAGCTACACCAAGAACAAGAAGTATCCGTAATGCCTTCAAACGATCCTCCTGGTCACTGAAACCGTAAGATTGATATCGATGTTGATCGGGCGCGGTCGAAAAATTACTTTCACCTCGTCAGCCAATACCCGAGCGAGGGTGCGAAGAGTATAAGCTCGAACCTGATACGGACCGCAACAATTCGTACACGTACCGACACGAATCCGCGACGAGTCGCTACAATTTTGGGGTTCGGAAATACTGGAGCCGGTGAAGGGACTTGAACCCCCGACCTGATGATTACAAATCAACTGCTCTACCAACTGAGCTACACCGGCAAGGCGTGTAAATAACTGCGGAGCGGCAAGGGAAGATACTAGCAAAGCGGCAGTTTCGAGTGCAAGGGGGGTGTTCGTGGATCGTTGTTCGTTGTTCGTGGTTCGTAGTTCGTGGTTCGTGGTTCGTGGTTCGTGGTTCGTGGATCGTTGTTCGTAGCTCGTAGCTCGTGGTTCGTCGCTGTCCTTCGGTGCGGATTCGTCATCAAAAATCAATAAGCAACAATCAACCATCAACAATCGACCATCGAAATCAACAATCAACCATCAACAATCGACCATCGACCATCCACGAACACCAACGCCCTTCTGTTTAACATGGAAAATAACTGTTGACGCCTTTTCGGGCGAAGCGGTACGATATTACGTGGCCGAAAACGGCCGGGTACCGCCTTTTTTCAGAATCCTTCCCCTCTTTCTTCGGGATTCTCTTCTGATTAAGTTCACATCGAAGTAAAGGAGAAAATCGTGAGTTTTCAAAACGTTTGCAAGAGAGTTGCTGCGGCTTTTTTCGCAGCTTTCACCATTTTTGCCGCGTCGGCGGTCGGCCAGGAGGCCCCTCTGACACCTGTTATCGTCCCCGTCCACAAGAATCTTCGAGTCGCCGAGAGGAACAACCTTTATTGTGCGGGCTTCGTTCAGCACTCGCCGATCGACACCAGCCGTAAGATCGTCGGGGCTGTCGAAGAACAGGAGCAGTTTCTGTATTCGCAAAACAATGTCGTCTACATCAACGCCGGTGCAAATAAAGGTGTGAACGTCGGCGATGTCATGACCGTCGTACGACCCCGCGGCCAGGTTAGCACCCGCTGGACTCGAAAGGACGATCTTGGATTTTATGTGCAGGAGGTCGGTGCTCTCGAGGTCATTCGAGTTAAGGCCGAAGTTTCCGTCGCACGTGTAAAGACCTCGTGCGATAACTTGCTGCTTGGCGATCTTGTACAGCCAATGCCGGTCCGAGTCTCACCCGAGTATACGCAGCGCCCGGCGATGGACCTCTATGCCGATCCGACGGGCAAGGCAGTCGGACGC
>CAMLKY010000084.1 GCA_946480545.1 uncultured Acidobacteriota bacterium | reverse complement strand
TGGCCCTCGTCGATCGCGTGCGCCGCGTTCATGAGGAGGTTCAGGAACACCTGCCGGAGCCGCCCCGGGTCCGCCCAGACGTGGTGGCTCTTCGCCGGAAAGTGGGTATGGTCTTTCAAAAGTCCAACCCGTTCCCGAAATCGATCTTTGAGAACGTAGCGTACGGGATCAAGATCAACGGCATTCATTCAAGTAGAAGTGATCTCCAGGACCGCGTCGAACAGGCGCTTCGAAACGCCGCTCTCTGGGATGAGGTCAAAGACAGATTGAACACGTCGGCTTTCGGGCTTTCTGGAGGACAACAGCAGCGGCTGTGTATCGCACGCGCTTTGGCGGTTGAGCCCGAGGTCGTCTTGATGGACGAGCCCGCCTCGGCGCTGGACCCGATCGCGACGCAGAAGATCGAGGAGCTCGTCGTCGAGCTTAAGCGTAATTACACCATCGTGATCGTGACGCATAACATGCAGCAGGCGGCCCGCGTATCCGATCGCACGGCGTTCTTTATGCTTGGCAAGCTTATCGAATTCAATAGCACGCAGAAGGTTTTTCAGAACCCGGACGAGCGACTGACGGAGGACTACATTACGGGTAGGTTTGGATAACCCTGGACTGTAGATTTTGGATTTTGGATTGTTCGGAGCGCAGGCACGATACTGCACGCGATCCGGAATGTTAGAGTAGGGAACGGGAAATGGACCATCGCATCATTGATCAACAGTTAGACCATCTTCGAGACAAGATCCTGCTGCTCGGCGGGGCCACCGAGGCGGCGGTGCACAGGGCAATGCGTTCGCTTGTCGACCGCGACAGCGAGCTCGCCAAGAAAGTGCTCGAGGAAGATAAGGTGATCGATCAGATGGAACTGGAGATCGATCGATTGAGCATCGAGATCATCGCCCTTCAACAGCCAGCCGCGCACGATCTGAGATTCGTGATCTCGGTTGCGAAGATCACTCCGATACTCGAGCGGATCGCCGATCATGCCGGCAGTATCGCCGAAGCCGCCATCATCCTGAACAACGAACCGCAGATGAAGGAGTACGTTGAATTCCCGATCATGGCACGCACGGCCGCCGACATGCTGCGCTCCGCCCTGGATGCGTTCACGAACGAGGATTCAACGCTCTCGCGCGAGATAATCGAGCGGGACCGTCTCATTGACGATGCTTACCGCAAGGTGTTTAGCGAGCTGCTTCAGATGATGAGCGATGAACCGTCGACCACGACCGGGGCCGCTCACCTGCTGTTCGTTGCCAAGCATCTTGAACGTATTGGAGATTATGTAAAGGACATCTGCGAGCTAAACGTCTATCTCCGAGAGGCTGCATTTATCAAGCACAGTTTTCCGGTCCGGGCTCCCGAATAATAGACCCCCGCCTCTGTGGACAACCCACCGTCCCTTCGCTATTCTGAACTGACTCAACAGAAGTAGCGGAGAACCACTCTTTATGGCATTCAGCTTACTGCCGCGTGAAGACGTTTATTTTGACTTGTTCACGCAGATGGCCGGAAAGATCGAGGAAGCGTCCGCGATCCTTACCGAGCTGCTCGACCAGCCGGATCCCGACCTGAATTCTTTCAGAATCCGGATAAAAGATATCGAGCACGCATGCGACCAGCTCACGCACCAGATCACCAACAAGCTCAATAAGTCGTTCATCACGCCGTTTGATCGCGAAGACATCTACACCCTGGCCGTCGCGCTGGACGATATCTGCGATTACATAGACGCCGGTGTGCGTGCGATCGTGATGTACGGCATTCGCGAGCAGAACCAATACTCGCGACAGTTGGCTCGGATAATCAAGGACCTGGGCGCTGAGATCAAAGCCGCCGTATCCGTCCTGAGCCGCCCTAATGGGATCTCGGAGCGCTTTAAGGAGATCCACAGGCTCGAAAACGAAGCGGACGATGTCTACTTTAGGGCGATCGGCCATCTCTTCGCGAATGAGACGGACCCCATCTCCGTCATTAAGTGGAAAGAGTTCTACGAGATCCTGGAAAACGCGACGGACCGTTGCGAAAGTGTGGCCAATATCATCGAGAGCATAGTGCTGAAGCACCATTAGTTCTTTGTTCGTGGATCGTTGATGGTTGATGGTTGTTGCTTTCCATCGCACGGGCCAACAACGAACAACGAACGACTATCGACGATCTACTCTATGGAGACTGCCGCTTTAAGTCTGGTTGTGCTGATCATCCTGATCGCGCTAATTTTCGACTACGTCAACGGCTTTCACGACGCTGCGAACTCGATAGCGACGGTTGTCGCGACGCGGGTGCTGAGCCCGGGAGTGGCCGTCGCCTGGGCGGCGTTCTTCAACTTCATCGCTTTTATCGTTTTTGGAACGGCCGTAGCGAAGACCATCGGCGGCGACATGGTCAACATCGCGGTTATCCCGGGGAACGATCAACTTTTCGTGCTTCTCGCCGGGGTGCTCGGTGCGACCATCTGGAATCTGATCACGTGGTATCTCGGTCTGCCGACATCCAGCTCGCACGCCCTGGTCGGAGCCTACGCAGGTGCTGCAATATCGTCATACATCTGGCACTTTGGTATTTTCGGCGTCGAGACCGTCCTGAAAGCCGCCGGCTGGATCAAGACGCTTTCCTTTATCGTTCTCTCGCCGCTGATCGGCATGACCATGGGCTTCATACTTATGATCTCGGTCTACTGGATCTTCCGGCGCGTTTCCGTCAACCGTGTCGATCGCGGGTTTCGCGTTGGGCAGTTGTTTTCGGCGGCGGCATACTCGCTCGGGCACGGGGGCAACGACGCGCAAAAGACGATGGGCATTATCACGATCGTCCTGGTTTCCGGAGGATTCCTGCAGATGGAAGCCGGCGGTACTCTTCCGGATGTACCCTTGTGGGTCGTCCTGGCGGCGCATGCCGCGATCGGGCTCGGGACGCTCTCCGGCGGCTGGCGGATCGTCAAGACAATGGGCACGAAGATCGTGAAGCTGCAGCCAGTCGGGGGATTCTGTGCTGAGACGGCAGGTGCGATGACGCTGTTCGGCGCGACATACTTTGGAATTCCGGTTTCTACCACTCATACGATCACCGGCTCGATCGTCGGTGTCGGCTCGGCGAAGCGGTTCTCAGCCGTCAAGTGGGGCGTGGCCGGCCGTATCGTTTGGGCGTGGGTCCTCACGATCCCGATGGCGGCCCTTATCGCCGCCGCGACCTACGGCGTCATCCTCGTGATCGAAAAGCTCACGGGACACATTTGAATTTTGGATTTTGGATTTTAGATTTTGGATTGGCGGATGCGGCCGATCTTGACATCACGAGTTTACCAAGTCCTGAAAGCGGTTGAAGAATTTCCCCACGTGAAAACCATCCATGATCGTGTGATTTGCTTCGACAGATAGCGGGATGAATCTTCGGCCACTTTCCTCAAACATCTTTCCGAACACGATCCTCGGAACAGTCTGTGTTTTATCGAGCCGGCTTGCGTGCTTGAAGCTGGTGAATGACACCCAGGGTATTACCGAGTAGTAAATAAGATCTCGCCGGTCGCGTTCGACGTCGAATGTGCGCAACGCCTTGTACTTATCTAACGCCTCTTCACCGGACCTATTGAATTCGAAGACGTCGTCCTTCATCTCGAAATACGCGAACGAGAACGTCTCGTCGTCATTCAGGATCGTCTGCGTTCCGTGGATGAGATCGAACTCAACAAGCCGGTTCTGGAAAAGGCGGATACGAAACTCGCGTATCTCGTTCGCCGCGACCAGTGAATAATAAAGCGTGGTCAACGAGAACCTGAGGCCGTGTTTCTTACAAAAGCCGTAGACTCGGGTGACATCTACATTGGCTGCGAAGTTAAAAAAAGGGTCCTCGTAATCCTTGAAGAACTCGTAGGTTTCCCGCCGCGGCCAGGTAGCGATATCAACTTCGGTAAAGGTCACGCGAGTATGATAGCGGCGATATTACAGCCCGCAAATCTGCCGGATAGATTTCACGATTCGGAATTTGTAAATCGGGAAAAGGCGGGAATATACTTTCTCAGTTCAACCTCACGTTACATCGATCCAGGAATCAGGTCCGCGGGCGTTCTAAGTAAGAAGTTCGACGTCGATGTCCAAACGTTCAGCACACCCTAACGTCCACCTCGCCCTGCCCGCCGCAGCGATTGTTCCTTCTTGTTTCTATTACGTCAAAAGGAGAAGTCATGAAAAAAATCGGTTTTTATGCGGTGTTATTGTTGGTGTTCTCTATTGTCAGCCCTGCGCAGGACATAACGTCCGCAACCATCCAGGGAACTGTAACGGATGAGCAGGGCGCCGTCGTGCCGGGCGCGACCGTCGAGGCGCGTAATGTAGAGACAAACTTCAGTCGAACATTCACGACCGACTCGGACGGTCGCTTTACCCTTCTAACGCTCCCGCCTGGGCGATATGTCGTTTCGGTCACCAAGGCGGGTTTTGCGAGGCTCAATCAGGAGAATATCGAGCTTACGGTTGGGCGTCAGCTATCGCTGGATCTGATCTTGCGGGTTTCGGGTGTGAGCGGCGAAGTCACCATCACGGACACCCCAACTATCGATACTGCGAAAACCGAATCGAGCTCGACTATCAACGAGGCCGCGATCAACAACACACCGATCCTCGGGCGAAAGTTCGAGGACCTTTTGACGTTGACGCCCGGCGTGAGCATCACTCAGGGGCCTGACGGCGACGAGATCAACTTTGCCGGACAGCGCGGGATCTTCAACAACGTCAGCCTCGACGGAGGTGATTACAACAACGGCTTTTTCGGTGAGCAGGCAGGCGGGCAGCGTGCCGCCATCGATATCGCGCTCGAGGCGGTAAAAGAATTTCAAGTGATCGCGACCGGTGCGAGCGCGGAGTATGGACGCACTGCGGGCGGCGTGATCAACGTGATCACAAAGTCTGGCACCAACGATCTCCACGGAAGCGCGTTTTTTACCATGCGCCACGAGGGGCTTTCGTCGGATACCTCCGACGGCAAACCGCTTGAAGGATTTCATCGTGAGCAATTCGGAGGAACGTTCGGAGGGCCGATAGTAAAGAATCGCGCATTTTACTTTTTTGCGATCGAGTCTATACGCGAGAATCTCACTCGAAACAATCTCAGCGAGCAGATCGGTGACACCCCGTGTCCGGTGACCAACCCAACCATCGGAGCGAACGAAGCTTTGATTGCGTCAAACCCCGACTGCCAGCGTCTTTCGCTCCTGAGCTTCTTCCAGGCGACGCGGGGCCAGGACGAAGGTTTGCCGATCGATCGCGCGGTTCGCAATACCGCATTTCTTGGAAAGCTCGACTGGGACCTGAACGACCGGAACAAGTTGAGCGCATCGTACAACTTCGATTTCTCAAAGAATACGAATCAAACGTTCGATGTTCCGACCTATGGGTTTTCTGCGAACGGCACCGAGGGTCCGTCAAAGATCAACGTCGCAAATTTCAACTTGTATACAACGGTTTCCCCGACGATGGTCAACGAAGCGCACTTCACCTACTCGCGTGAGGACCGGCCGAGATCCGCGACGCCGTCGAACATCCCTGCCGATACCGCGATGGGCTTTGGTACCACGTTTCGTTTCGGTAACCCATTCTTCCTTCAACCCGGCGTCGATGAGACGTTCTGGCGCACGCAGATCCGCGACAACCTGTCGATCATCAAGGGTGCCCACACAATGAAGTTCGGACTCGAGTGGATCCATAGTTTCAACGACCAGGTCTTCCGAGGTTTCTTCACCGGCCGTTATATCTTTGACAGCGTTACGGGCTTTCTTCGATATGCGTCGCCAACGGCTCCGGGCGGGTTTGGTCCGACGACGGCCGGCTGCTGGAACGGAACTTACGTCACGCTCTCGCTCGGCCAGATGTGCCCTGTGAACCCGAGTCCCGAGCCCAACGATGATTACTCCGGCGGCCCGCTGCTTCTTTATCTGCAGGGCGCGGGTAGAACAGGTCCGGCGACTGACGCGGCCGGTGCATCGACGATCCGAAATAACGATTACGCGCTGTTCGCGCAGGACAAATGGCAGATCCGGCCAAACTTTACCTTTAACTACGGCCTTCGGTGGGAAGCCCAGATATTTCCCGAGCCCATCGTAGACCCCAGCGATACCGCGTACGGCATCTTCCTCGATGATCCGCGATTTCCGTCGGATGGAACACTCCCGAATGACAAGATGATGTTCCAGCCGCGTATCGGTTTCGCATGGGACATCAACAGCAATGGACGATCGGTACTTCGCGGCAGCTTCGGCATCTACAACGCACGGCAGAACATGCTGACGCAGGTCGGATCGATCACAACGAATGGCGTACAGCAGCAGACTCTGTTCGCAAACACGACCAACATCCGACTCGGCTTTACGGCCGCCCCGACATGGCCTGGACTTTTAACGCCATCGGCAGGCTCGTGCAGCGGTCCGCTGGGCGTGAATCCCTTCCCGTGCTTCTCTGGCGTTCGCGTGTTCGACCGTGACTACCAGAATCCGGATATCTACACAACGAATGTCGCCTTCGAACAGGAGATCGCCACGAACTGGGCGATGTACTTCGACTTTACATGGTCGAAGGGGCGTCACCTCACCAGGTTTTTGAACTTCGGACGCAAGAACATCTTTCAGCCGTACCTGGATGAAACTATGGTTACGACCTCGATCGGGCGATCGAACTATCACGGGTTCACGGCCGGTATCCGCAAGCGGTTCAGCGACAACCTGCAGCTCGAGGCAAACTACGTACTCGCTCGTGACAAGGACGATGACTCAAACGAGCGGGACCCGTTTACAGATCGTTCGTTCGATGTAAACAATCCAGGGCTGGATTACGCCTTGTCGGATCGCGACATTCGGCATAAGTTCAACTTCTTCGCGTTCATGCAGCTTCCGTGGAAGTTCGAGTTCACGCCGCGCGTTCAGGCCCGCACAGCGCAGCCCGCGACGCCGGCGGTCAGGACGGCCGATAATCGCAACACGCTGCGAAAAGATAACGAGTATTTCTCGTTCGACTGGCGGCTTGCACGCCCGATCAATCTAACAGAGACGGTCGAGCTAATTCCGCAGATCGAGATGTTCAATACTTTCAACAACGACAACTTCATCAACTCATTGTCGGGTGCCGGGAACGAGAATTCGTTGACGGCCCCGAGCCTTTTCAACTTCGACGGTTTCCTTCGACAGGGGATCGGTGATCCGAGGCAGGTCCAGCTAGGCATTCGGCTGCGGTTCTAACTCGATAAATTAGAAACAAAAAAACGCCTCGTATGGTTCTGAGCAACCTGCGAGGCGTGTTACGTGGAGGAGTATTTTCAAAAACTCCCGCGAGAATATTAGCAGAGAAAAAGTAAACGTCAAGCCTTTTCAAAGGCGTGATTCGGTTTGATTTCTTTAACTCAGCCGGCTTCGCGTGAACCACGTCGTGTCGGCCAGTTTGAAGGCAAGTGTACAGTCGCTCTTCGGACCTCCTTTGTGCATTCCGTGTATTCCGCGTATTCCGTGGGCAGCGCTCATTCGTTGTATGAAACACGAACCACAGAACGGACGGAACACACGGAAAGAGCGCTATGA
>CAMLKY010000083.1 GCA_946480545.1 uncultured Acidobacteriota bacterium | reverse complement strand
AACCACGCAGACGGGCAGCGTCGGCGTCTTTCGATCTGAGGAAGAAGGCGTAGACCGCAGCGTATCGTGCGACGAGCTGGTTCGGATGCAGATCCCAGCTCTGATAGAAACCGTTCGCCATCGAGCGGGTCACATTTTCGAAATGGTCACGCCAACCCGCGTGCACCGCCGCGCGATTTTCCGTTTTCTGTTCATCGCTGAGCTTCGTGTCGCGATGCAATGGCACCGGCATTTTGACGGTCACTGAATCGACGACACGCACACCGATCGGCACAAGAGTTACGAGCATTAGCTGTCTCGCAAAATTGCATGCTTCGTGGCCGAGGTGTTGATGCGCTCCCGAGATGCCGAGCGACGAGGTGTAATCGTATGCGCCGAAATGCGCGGAGCGACACCGGCCGCGAGCCTCGTCCACCAGCCCGCGGAGCGCGATCCGCCCCCGCCCGTCGTACAGCGCCTGTGGTGTCTCTATCATCAGCTCAATGCCGATAGAGCCTTTGTCTATGCGCGCGCTTTTTTCGATACGTGAAAGGGCGCGGCGCAGCTCACGGACCTGATCTCGATCGGAGACTTTTGGAAGTGTGACTACGAAATTTTCGGGCAATCGCCCGGCGGTCTTCTCGAGCAGGTTATCCAGGAACAGCGAGAGCGTTCGAATGCCACGGTCATGCGTCTCGGTCGCAAGCGATTTTATTCGGAAACCACAGAACGGAGTAGCCAGCCCGTCGAGAAACGCTTTTGCAAGCTCTGAAGATGCCCGCCTCGCATCGGCGTCTTCCTCGTCCTCGGGGCGAAAGCCATACCCGTCTTCAAAGTCGATGCGAAAATCTTCGACCGCCTCGCGCTCAAGCTTTGTGCGGGTCTTCTTATAGATCTGTCGGACGAAAGGCTTACCACCTTCCAACCCCATCGCGGCCGCAAACTCATCTTCGCTCGCGGCGTATTCCCCAAGAGACTTCAAGGCAAGCCGGGCGAGCTTTAGAGATGTGTCCGCCTTGAACAGATCCGCGCCGCCATAGACGACGTGTACTGGTTGTCGCGTGCTGGAAACCGGCATCTCAGGTGGTGGCTTTGATTCCGGTGTACTGTGCCGAAGCGATCTTCCAGGCATCCTTGTCTCGCCTGCACACAAATGTCGCCCGCATCCAGCGCGGCGGTGCCGCCTTGCCATCGACAGTTGTCGTGTACGTGAGTCGTGCGATGACGATCGCGAACTTGCCGTAGTTTCGAATCGAGAGCTCGTCGACATCACCGGCCACCCTGACGTTGCCGGGTGGCTTGCCCGCGGGTTTGTAGAATCCAAGCACCTCGTTGCGCAGATCGACATCCCCGATGGGCGAGACCTCGGCGTAATCTGCCGTCAGTATCTTGTCCAGCGAGTTCGCATCGTAAGCCAACTGCGCCATCGTCATCTGCTTGATCAGATCGGTTATCGCCGTATGGTCCTTTGAGTCGCTTTGTCCGGCAGCCGCAACCGCCGAGCACAACAGCACCACGAGAAAAATAGAAACGCGTTTCATAGTTGATCCTTAGAACAGTTCATCGAGGGCCTCTTCGAGATTTCTCACGCCGACTACCCGGACGCCGAGCAGCTTCTCGAGCCCCGTCCGGTTCGATGTCGGGATGATCAGCTTCTTGAAGCCGAGCGTCTGTGCCTCTCGCGCACGAGCCTGTGCCTGGAGCACGCCGCGGATCTCTCCGGTCAGCCCGACCTCGCCGAAGACGGCGGTGTCCGCAGCGATCTGAAGATTCCTAAAGCTCGACGCGATCGCCGAAACGACACCGAGATCGGCGGCGGGCTCGTCCAGCTCGAGACCGCCGGCGACGTTGACGAAGACGTCATCACCCGCAAGCTGAAATCCGAGCCGCTTTTCGAGAACGGCGATCAAAAGCGACGCGCGGTTGTAATCGAACCCCTGCGCCATTCGTCTGCCCGAAGCTGATTTAGTTCCGCTCACCAGGGCCTGGATCTCGACCAGCATCGGACGCGTGCCCTCCATGCAAACGGTAACGACCGAGCCGCTCGCACCTTCGGGTCGCTCCTGCAGAAATACCTCGGACGGGTTTCCAACCGGCACAAGGCCTGCACCGGTCATCTCGAAGACGCCGATCTCGTTCGCCGCCCCGAAGCGGTTCTTCGTCGCGCGGATAATGCGGTGATTGTGATGGCGGTCGCCTTCGAAGTAGAGAACCGTGTCGACGATATGCTCGAGCGTTTTCGGCCCCGCGATCGAGCCTTCTTTGGTTACGTGTCCGGTCAGAAATACCGGCGTGGCGGTCTGCTTTGCAAAGAGCATCAGCTCGCCCGCGACCTCGCGAACCTGGGAAACGCTTCCTGGGGCCGACTCGACACGCTGGCTGAAAACGGTTTGGATCGAATCGACGATCACGAAATTCGGTCGAAGCCTGTCGGTCTCGGCAACGATGTTCTGAAGGTTTGTCTCGGGAAGGATGAAGACGTTCTCGGCCGCCAGCCCAAGCCGCTCACCGCGCATTTTGATCTGGCGTTCGGATTCCTCGCCCGAGACGTACAGGACCTTTGCACCATCGCGGCCGAGGTGATCGGCCATCTGAATGACGATCGTCGATTTACCGATACCCGGTGCACCCCCGATCAATACGAGCGAGCCGGCGACGATGCCTCCGCCGAGCACGCGGTCGAGTTCTTCGATCCCCGATGACGAGCGTGCGTCGTCCTGCGATTCTATCGCTGAAAATGCGACCGGTGTCGACTGTGTGATGCGGCCCGTAAACCCGCCTACCGCTGCTGCCTGTGCCGTGGCGCGGAACCGTTCTTCTACCAGCGTGTTCCACTCGCCGCAGTCGGGACATTGTCCAAGCCACTTTCGCGCCTGATGTCCGCAGTTCTGGCAAACATAGATGGTTGCGGGCTGTTTAGCCATAAATTTCGGGGCGTAGTTCTAAGATAATACATGGAAGCGTTGGTATTTTATACACGCTCGAATCGGCCTATCGGTTAAGCCGGTAGACAAAGAGGTTAATTAAAACGGCACAGTGATTGTATTCCCGAAAAGTGCCTGGCCGCTTGAACGGCAGGCGGAAATTTATATCAAGGGGGACAAATTATGCCGAATAATAAGGACAATCAAAAAAGCGGTTCCCAAGGCTCGATGAGCGGAGGATCGAATCGTGAATTTGAGAGTCAGGGCAAGAATATGGGTTCCGGCCAGACCCAATCCGCAGGCGGATATGGCAAGGACACGGGATCGCAAGAGAACTTCCAGGATGATGATGAAATGACCACGGCCGGCGGACGCGAGGGCCAGTTCTCGGATTCGAATCGGGACAAAGAGGCTCAATGGAGTCCGGGGTCGAGTCGACCATCGGAAGAGTAGCTTGAAAAAATAAAACTCGAATAGGGATAGGCCGTCCGGAGGGGCGGCCTTATTTTTTTGCGCCGGGCGCCAGGTAAGCGCCCTTGCATGACACCTACGCCTAATCTTTCGATCCTGCAGAAATCAGGGTTAGAACGCGTATTCCCTGGGACGGACGGCATTTTCGTTATTTGTTGTAAATTGTTTCGTGGTAAAATTCCCCAGATGAAATGGGACGTCATCATTATTAGGATCGGATTTATCGCACTGCTTGCGGCGGTCGGTTACTTCCTTAATCCGCTATCGACGACGACCCACCTGTCCGGCGCACCAGGCGAACGAAAATTCATCTCGGCGATTGTCGGAGCGCTCGTTGCGGTCTTTATCATCGCCTTTGAGATGCGGGCCCGACAGGCGAGCCTTCGAACGCTGATCGGTGCTGCGATCGGTTCGATAATGGGCATCGTGGGTGCATATCTGATCGGGATGTTGATCAGTGCACAGGACATCAATACCGTGCCCGGCGAGATGCGTACCTTCCTGACGATCGTGCTCGCATGCTTCATGGGTTACATCGGTCTGATGGTGGGGGCAGCGAAGGGTGACTATCTCGATCTTTCGGCCCTTGGCGGAATATTCAGCGACAAGAACGTCAAACGCGATTACAAGATCCTGGATACGTCGGTTATCATCGATGGCCGCATCGCCGACGTCGCCGAAACAGGGTTTCTAAGCGGCAGTCTAATAATCCCGAACTTTATCCTTGCCGAACTTCAGCAGGTCGCCGACTCGGCGGATTCCTCCAAACGACAGCGCGGCCGCCGCGGCCTCGACATGCTCCAGCGGCTGCGAAACAACAGCAAGCTCGATATCCAGATCGTAGAGACCGACTTTCCCGCCGTAAAGGAAGTTGACCTCCGACATCGCTGTGACGAGTGTGCTGCAGACGACTGCCGGTAAGATGATCTTTGGCCGACTTTGGGAAGATAAGGACGAGCACCACCACGAAGGCAACGTCGGCATCCACGATTCGCGATCGCTGGGTTTCAAGAAGGCGACTCGCGAGTTGCGCCAGACAACCATCATCGAAGAGCTGAAATAGACGGTGAAGACAACAGCGATAATTGTCGCCGCCGGAACCGGCTCACGCTTCAGATCCGAAATTCCAAAACAATTCCTGACCATTGCGGGTAAGCCGATCGTCGTGCATTCGATCGAGCGGTTTGCCGCCTCGCCATCAGTGGATACGATCATCGCCGTTGTGCCGTCAGAATATGTCACCGAACTCGGCGCTCTGAGTATTTCGAAACCGCTGCGTGTTGTGACGGGAGGAGCCACGCGCTGCGAGTCGGTATCGAATGGTCTACCGTCGCCAAAGCAAAGGAATCAGGCGCCGCGTGCCTGGTCGCACCGGTGACCGACACGATCAAGACGGTCAGCGGCGGCGAAATCACCGGCACGCTCGACCGCGAAAAACTACGCCGGGCACTGACGCCCCAGGTCTTTCGCATTGAGGTTCTTCGCAAGGCATTCGAAGGCAGCGATCTGAGCGAATCGGTAACCGATGAATGTTACCTCGTGGAAAAGCTCGGCCATCCGATCGCATACATCGACGGCAGCCCCCGGAATATCAAGATCACGCATCCGGAGGATCTGGAATTGGCCAACCTATTGGCGGGTGTGACGGAAGAATGATATGTTGCGAGGGCCCGCCTACGCGGGCCTTTTAGTAATACAACATGATGCGTATCGGATTCGGTAACGATATTCATAAACTGGTTGCGGGACGACCGCTGGTGTTGGGCGGCGTGGTCGTTGACTCAGATCTTGGGGCTGAGGGTCATTCGGATGCCGATGCTCTGACGCATGCGATCACGGACGCGATCCTCGGGGCACTCGGTGAAGGCGATATCGGATCGCATTTTCCAAACTCCGATGAACGGTGGGCGAATGCCGAGAGCTTTGTCTTTCTCCGTTTTGCCGTCGGCCTCGTGAAGCAGCATGGGTACGTGATAATCAACATCGATTCTACTATCGAGCTCGAGCTGCCAAAACTTAGACCGTATATCGATCGAATGCGGGACGAGCTTTCTCGAACTCTCGAGATCGGATCGGGAGCTATCAGCATCAAGGCGAAAACGGGCGAAGGAGTCGACGCGATCGGATCACGTGCGGCCATCCGGGCGACGGCCGTCGTCTTGCTTAGCAAGGTAGAATAGAAACATGTTCCGCTTAGCTGTTGTTTTATCGCTCGTCCTACTGATCGTATCGCTGACCTCCGCGCAGGATAGCGTCAAGCCGCTCGGCGAAAACGCGTCGATCGCGGACACGCAAAAGTGGCTTGAGGATGCGCTTACAAGGCACGGCTCGTTCAAAGCCCGCGCAGCATCGAGCACGGTATCAGACGTGGAATTCGATGGATGCGATCTGAGTTTCACCCTCATTCGAAAATCCGGCGGGATCTCGCAGGACGCCGTTGGAGTGACCACGCGCGTCAATACCGTAAAAACCGATGTTGCTTTCAACGTTGGCCGGATCGACGCGGACCGGCTTGAGATCACCGACCACCTACTACCCGAATTTCAGATCCTCACTATCCGATATCGAACCGACACGCAGGCTGAACGGCTGCAGGAACTCGTCGTCCGCCAGGAGGCCGCCGAACATATCAAGTCTGCCCTCGCACACGCACGCCGGCTCTGCTCTGCAAGAAACTGAGAAACGTCAACTCACGTGACTTAACAGTGTTCCGTATGCGAAACTTCGGGCACTGACGTTGAGATCAGTTTTCATTCATAAACGATGCGCCCGCAGGACATAATCGAGAAAAAGCGTGACGGCCTGGAGCTTTCAAGTGAGGACATTGCACTGTTCGTGCGGGGAGTCTGCGACGGCGCATGGGCCGACTACCAGATCTCGGCGATGCTGATGGCGATGTTCATACGCGGGCTCAGCGACGCCGAGGGCGAGGCGCTCACGCGCGAGATGCTGTACTCGGGCGAGGTGCTCGATTTTTCCGATCTAGCGATGCCGAAGGCCGACAAGACATCGCTGCTGATCGCACCGATCGTCGCGGCATGCGGAGCCGCGGTGCCGATGATATCCGGCCGCGGACTCGGGCATACAGGCGGTACGCTAGACAAGCTCGAATCGATCCGTGGTTATAACGTCAACCTCTCGACAGACGAGTTTCGCAGCGTGATACGAACTTGCGGATTCGCGATGGCCGGACAAACCGGCGAGATCGCACCGGCCGACAAAAAGCTCTACGCGCTCCGCGACGCCACGGCCACTGTCCCGTACATTCCCTTGATCGTCGCGTCGATAATGTCAAAGAAGCTGGCCGAAGGACTCGACGCACTCGTGCTCGATGTAAAGACCGGATCGGGTGCGTTCATGACAAAACTCGAAGATTCACGCAAGCTGTCGCATGCGCTCGTCGAGACAGGTGAGAAGTTCGGTATCAAGGTCCAGGCCGTCGTGTCGGACATGAATCAGCCGCTCGGGCAGTTTGTCGGGAACGCTCACGAGATCTACGAATGCATAAAGATACTTCGGGGCGAGGCCGACGCGCGTGCGAATCGGACGGCCGAGCTTTCGATAGAGCTTTCGGCACGGATGCTTGTTCTTGCCGGTGTCGCCGGTTCGGTCGCGGAGGCACGTTCGACGATCGAAGCGAAGATCGCGAGCGGTGAAGTGTTGGAGCTCCTTCGGAAGAACATCGGATGTCAGAGAGGCGATGAGAAAGTCTGCGACGACCCCGAGGGACTGTTCGAGAAAGGAACTTCAAAACACGAGATCAAAGCCACCGGCTCCGGAGTAATAACCGCGATCGATACTCTCGCCATCGGCAACTGCGTATCAGCGATCGGCGGGGGGCGGGTCAAGGCCGATGACAAGGTCGACCACGCCGTCGGATACGAATGCGTCGCATGCCTTGGCGACAGCGTCAGCGCCGGTGACGTGATCGGGTTCGTCTATACCCGTACCGACGACCAAACCGCAATGGCTCGAAAGAGCATCGCTGCTGCTTTCCAGACGGATTCGTCGATGAATGAGAAGCCTCCGCTCATCCACGCCGTTATCCCTGAATAACCTCACCCGTCGGGTAGAAGTGCGTTGCTTTAACAGCCGAAACCACCGACCCACGGGAGATCCACTGATCCTGGAGCTTTCTGTTTGAAAGGGCTAATCGGTCATGCCGGGGATCTTGCGCTATCGAAGCGGCGCGACCAATGCATCGCCGCAGGGCGCTGCCGGGTGTTTTTGTCGCTGCTGTCTTTTTG
>CAMLKY010000082.1 GCA_946480545.1 uncultured Acidobacteriota bacterium | reverse complement strand
AAACACGATCGACGCGCACACAATCACGTCGCGCGATCTCGAGTATGTCGCGCAGACGAGCTTCCCTGACACCCTCTGCGACAACGATCTTCTCGACTCGACGCGCGTTCGCACGAAGCGCTTCGAGCACGGGGAGAACGCCGAACGTAAGAGAAGCATCCGTCCCACGTCTCGCAGGAGGCGACTCGCGAGGTCGCTCATCACGCGGCTGAAAACGAGCCGGCCGCTTCTTCGCGTCGCGTGAAAGTGAGTTTGGTTTCGGTGCGCGTTCGCGTCTCATATCAGTTGCCGCTGCAATCGCGAATACCTGAGCAGTTGTTGTTCATTGTCGATGGTCACGACACGTGTCAGCTCCTTCCGCGCATAGCCCGATCGGCTGCGACGAGTATCGGTTTGCGGATCGATCGGCCAGGTGTGGTCGAGTATAGGCCGCACCACCTCGTAATCGTTACTGACTACAGCATTCGGTGCAAACTCCGAGAGTCGCGCAACGAGTGCTCGCATATTCTCGGCCGCAAGAAGTGATTTCTCTACACCGAGGCACGAGAAATCAAATCCGGTTGCGGGTATTCGCCATCCGATCGAGATGTGTTGCCGCGAATAGATCTCGACGACCGGCTCACTGGCGCTCGTCTGACTGTCAGCCAACGTCTTCGTCGATTTTCGTTTCTGCTTCTTCACTTCTTCGCTGCGCTCTTCGGTCCGGACTCCAACGAAGATCAGTGCAAGATCGTCACGCCCAACGCTGATGCGTTCGGCCGTTCCGAATAATTGAAGATCCAATACGGCCCCGATAAACTCGATGCTCCGAAGCCGTATCGACGGCTTCGAAAGCTCCATGCTCTCATCCGGCACTACACGGGTGGCGACGCCATTCTCGCCCGCTGCCGCACGCAAAGAGTTTGCATGCTCCTCGGATGCAAGCCGCGCGATGGGTACCGGCCTTCCTATCTCGATCGCAAGCTCAAGCGTCACCGGCTCGATCTGAAATAGTGAAGCGAGCCTGGCGATCTCGCGGCCTCCGACATCGCCAAAATCCGTGATGACGAGATTAAATCCGGGCTCCCAGTTCTCGAGTACCGGGACCACCGACAACGAACCCGCGATCGACTCGCCTAACGGATTACCGCAGTAAAGACACGTCTGTCGCGTCGGCGCATTTGCCCGTGTGCAACGTCCGCAATGGCTAAGCTCGTCTGCGGCAAAGCCGATATCCTCGGACCGGACGGGGATGTCGCCGACGGCCTTGATATCGATGGTTCTGTCGTCTTCACCGTTCATAATCTGCGCAAGATGGTAACACGTCGCTCGCCGAAATTGCCTTGACCAGTTCTGCGACACGTTGCAAACTAGAACCGCGACTTAAAGCGGGCGGGAGCGGAAAAGGATCAGACCATTTAGATCATTTTTTCTGAAGCGAGTAACCGTTACAGCCAAGGGGAAGTTTAAAAAGCTAATTGATACGTCTTTTTTCAAACTGCTTCCTTTCCATCCAGTACCTCCGACGAGCCGCGAATATAAACTAGAGGTCTAATCATGCAGTTTGACACGACTACCAGTTCGTCCTGGAAATTCGGGCATCGTGGTCGCGTGGCAGTTTTTATCGACGGCAATAATCTCTTTCACGCGGCGCGATTTCATACCATCGACATCGATTACAACAAGTTGCTCAGGATCCTTCTGGGCGACGGGCGGCTTCTTCGGGCGTTCTTTTACACGGGTGTGGATGCCGGTGCGGAACGCCAGCAGGGATTTCTGCTCTGGATGCGACGCAACGGCTTTCGTGTCGTGCAGAAAGAGTTGAAGACATTTTACGATGGGACACGGAAAGCGAATCTCGATGTCGAGATCGCGGTCGATATGCTGAGCCTCGCGGGGCGCTATGACACGGCGGTGCTTGTGTCGGGTGACGAGGACTTTGTCTACGCTGTGAACGCGGTCGCTTACAAAGGCTGTCGTGTCGAGGTTGCCGGCTTCCGTTCGAACACGGCTCCGAGGCTGATCGATGTCGCAGACTTTTTTATCGATCTCGGCGATATCGCGGAGCTGATCCGAAAGGACAGCACGCAGGGTGAGTTCGATGTTCCATCGTTCGTCCCGCCTGACGAGCTTGGCGTGCCCGAGGTTTTGCGAACCGGACGTGAACGTAACACGCGCGGATCGGTACACAGGTCGACCGCTCCGGACAAGAATCCTGACCTGATCAGAGTGAACGACGATCAATGAAGACCTTTACCATTGACGAAGCGAACTCGCTGCTGCCAACCGTTCGCCAGAGTGTTGAGCGGATCCAAAAACTCTACGCCCGTATCGGAGAATTGCGTGAAGCTGCAACGGCAGCGGCCGGTGCGTCAGAGTTCTCCGGCGGAATGGAAGGCGGTTCGGGTTACGTAAAGGCTCTGTACGAAGTCGGCAAGCTTACGACGGAGATCCACAACCTCGGTGTTCAGCTCAAAGATTACTCACGCGGCCTGATCGATTTCCCCTCGATGCGCGACGGCCGCGTCGTGCTCCTATGCTGGCAGGTCGGCGAGGGCGATGAGATCGAATGGTGGCATGAGGTCGAAGCCGGATTCGCAGGGCGCCAGCCGTTATAGATTTTTGCCCCACCTTTTGACCCCAATAACACTTCAAACGGCGACATCTTCAAATCCGAGGTCGCACGGAATCCCATCCAAATCATTGCAATTAAAACGCGTTGGGCCCACCAGCCCGAAACGTAAATATTTCTACGTTTACTGTTGACGCCTTAAAGTAATCTCTGATATTCTTTCTGCGATTTACCCGGGTCGCGCTAACAATCACTCCACCTAATTCGAGAAATTTCTATGATCTGTCCGGTCTGTAAACGTGATCTTGCCCCTACTCTTTCTATTTGCCTTCAATGCGGAGCCATGATCAACGACACGGTCCGCGAGGAGCTCGAGACCAAGATCTCCAAGGGCGAGGCTGCGATTTCGGTGAGCGGAAGACTCGGCTTGCCGAAGCGTGATCCTGGCGCGCTGGTGACGCCTCCGGCAATTCCGCAAGTTCCGGTCGTGAAGGATGTACAACCGCCGCCCGTGAAAAAGGAAGTGTCCCCACCGCCGCCGCCGAAAGCTTCCGCGCCACCGCCGCCAGCTCCGGCGGTTCAACCAAAGCCGATCGCGGCACGCTTTGATACGAACGATCTCCGCGTCAAAAAGACGAGCCCGACGCTGGTCGAGTTTCAGACAAAGAAAGCGACGGTTCCGGAGTGGCGTCTGCAGCTCCAGAATTCGGTCAGACAGAAAGTTGGAACGAACAAGCGTTCTGACGCGACCGAGGCTCCGGCCTCGACGCCGCGCACGACTAACGGAGCGAACGCGCTGAAGGTTGAGTTTGTCGAAGACGAACAACCGCGCCATCAGAATCCGCGCGTCGCGAATGCGCTGAAACGCATCGAGGCTTCGCGCAAGATTTTTTCGAATCAGCCCGTCGCCGAACAATCGGTGAAGATCGGCAAACCGCCGTCGTCGCGCAATTTTCCTTTTAATGTTGTGGCACCGAGCGACGCCGCTCCGCGTCAGCCGGGCAAGACGATCGTCAACCCGTCGCCAAAGCCGATGCTCGTCTCGCCTCTCAAGATCGAGAAGCGAGGGTTCGACACCAACAAACTTCCCCGACTTCCGGATCAGGCATCTCCGGAGCGAGCCTTTATTCCCGCGGCCGCCGCGGCATCTACGGCGATCGACGTACGCGTGGCCGAGAAGGCGATCGAGAATGACATCGTTGAGATCGAGAATGAAGAAACCGATGAGATCGAAGATCTCGCGCCGCTCTCGATGCGCTTCGGGTCGGGCGTATTCGACGTGATCGTCGGTTTGTTTGCGACCCTGATCCTGCTTTCACCCTTCATGCTCGCGGGCGGCACCTGGCTGTCTCTATCGGGAGCGTTCGCATTTACTGCCGCTCTCGCGATAGTGATGTTCCTTTATCTCACGACATCGCTGGCGTTTTTCGGACGCTCGATCGGAATGCGATTGTTCTCGCTCGAACTGGTCGATGTCGAGGAAAATGCGTATCCGACATTGCATCAGGCGGCGGTAAGCTC
Source organism: uncultured Acidobacteriota bacterium (assembly GCA_946480545.1). The sequence goes on along the minus strand of CAMLKY010000082.1, from coordinate 3,588 downwards.
GGCGGTCTATCTCTTGTCGTTGATCTTCGCGGGTATCGGATTCCTCCCGGTCTTCTTCAACGAGGAGCGTCGAGCGGCGCACGACATCCTTTCGGGCACGATCCTCGTCCGCGAATACTAGAAGAGCCGCACGCGCCGACTGAACGAACGCGAGCCTTGGAAAGATGGAGCGATTTACATTGCTTTTTCTACCGAGGCGATCCCGCAGGGACATCTGAGAATAGCCCAGCGATTTATCGCTGGGATCGAGCGCTTCGACGCAAGTCCCGAAGGGACGACTGATAGTCCCTCCGGGATTTCGAGCGCTGGCTGAACATCTCCCACCGATGAATCGGTGGGCTATTCTCAAGCGTCCCTGACGGGCCCGTCCAGCTATACTTCAGGCTGAAAGTTTACCGGATCACCTCCTCCTTGGACTTTTCATTTCCTCCTCTTAGACTCTCGTTGTGGACCTTCGCACCATCGAGGCGATAATTCCCGAGCTCGAGTCGGAGCTTTCCGGCCGGCGGCTCGGTAAGTTGTTTCAGCTCTCGCGGCTGGAACTGGCTATCGACTTTCGACTCGCCGATTCGCGATATCTGTTTATTAGTGCCGAGCCCTCGAAGCCGCGTCTTTATCTCATCAAACGCCGGCTTCGCGATCTGGAGAAAGAGTCGATCGGGCTTTCGGCCTTCTCGCAATTTGTTCGCGGGCGGCTCTCCGGCGCGACAGTTACGGCAATTCAACAAATCGCGGACGAACGTGTAGTCTCATTCGGATTCATAACGATGGATGAGCTCGAGCGGGAGACGAAGTTCACGTTGATCGTCCAGCTCACCGGTAAATCGGCGAACCTGTTCCTGCTCGACGACGAGGGCACGATCCTGGAACGGGCCAGGAGCACATCGGGAACCGGTCAGCAGACGGGTGAGAGATATGCGCCGCCGGAAAAGAGAACGGGCGGTACAGCGCGAGAAAGGCCGCGGAAATTAACGGCGGTCGATGGATCGCTGTCGCAAGCCCTCGACGAGTTTCACCTTGCGAGCGATGAGTCGGCACGCCTGCGTTCGCTCGAAGCAGCAGCCCGGAATCGCATTCGTCGCGAGATCACAAAACGCGAGAAGCTTCTCGGGAAGTTGAGGGACGACCTTGAACGTCACGGTGACGCGGAAAAATGGAAACGTCTTGGCGATCTTCTGCTGGCGAATGTCTCCAATGCCCGGCGCGAGGGCGATAGGGTTTTCGTGATCGACTACTTTGACGAATCCGCGCCCGAGATTGCGATCGAGATCGACCCGCAGGACTCACTGTCGGAAGCGGCGGAGAAATACTTCAGGCGCTACACCAAAGCTCGGAACGCACGCGACGAGATCGAGAATCGGACGACGACGCTCGAGGGCGAGCTACTTGCACTCGCAAAAGCGCACAACGATCTGGAAGCTGCTATCGAACGCGGAGACGAAGCCTATATCGAGAATGCCGCAGGGGTAAGCCATTCCAAGGCCGACGTAACTCCGCGAAAAAAGAAGGAGCCGGCGCCCACCGGAGTTCGGAATTTCATATCATCCGACGGCTTCGACATCCTCGTCGGTAAGAAGTCGACGGACAACGATTTCCTGACCTTTCGGATCGCAAAGTCACTCGACACATGGATGCACGCCGCGGACTACCCGGGCTCGCATGTCGTTGTTCGCAATCCGAACCGGAAAGAGATCCCGCATAAGACCCTGGTCGAGGCCGCACAGCTAGCCGCGTTCTACAGCCAGGGTAAGAGCCAGACCAAGGCCGCGGTGCACTATACGTTAAAGAAGTTCGTGAATAAGCCCCGGGGCGCCGCACCGGGGCTGGTAAGTCTGGCGAGTTTTAAGACGCTGCTCGTCGAGCCGAAGATTGGCGACGCAAAGCTCAAGACCGATTAACCGTTCGTGACGATCATCCTCACAAGCTCTTCCATCTGTTTTATGTCTGCCGGTTTTGCACCGCGAAATACCCCGCGCAGATTTCCATCACGGTCGATGATAAAGCTCTGCGGGATTCCGGGGAACTTGCTGATGCGGACGAGTGCCGTCTGCAGATCGGTGTCGGCCCACGTCAGCGTGTAATTCAACTTCATATCCGCGGCGAACTCGTTGATCTGATCGACAGTCTCGTCATCCGTGTTGAGCCCGATGACCTCGAGACCCTGACCGCCAAGCTCTTCCTGCATGCGAACAAGCGCCGGCATCTCTGCTCGACACGGACCGCACCAAGTGGCCCACATGTTCAGCAGGATAACTTTTCCCCGCTTGTCGGCGACCCTGAACGTAGATCCGTCGAGATTCTTGATCTGCGACTCGTCGATCGCCTTCTCGATCGGACGATAATTCGGATTCTGCTTTTTCTCCTCTTCAGACTTTTCAGCCGGAGGAGCTTTCGGTTCGTTTGAGGCGGCCTGGGGCTGGGGGTCGTTCGCCGGGGCCTTTTCGGAACTCGCAGTGCCCGAGCAGCCGGCCATGCTCGAAAGAATGATTGCCAATGCGACGAACAGAACTAAGTTAGTAAGAAAACTTCTCATTACAACTATTCTCGATATTTTCAACAAGCCTGCAAATCGTAAGCGCCTTACTCGGGCTTCACGAGTCTAAATCCGATCTCGGCTCGGCGTGTGCTCGCTGGCACGGCAACGCGAAACGTCGACGTGATAGCGTTAGGGCCTGACGACTTATAGATCGCGGCACCGCCGCGCAACATTAGATGCGGTTCGGTAAGCGGACGTACCTCGCCCGTACTACCCGGATAGAGCGACGGCTCGGATGACGTCCATTCAAATACATTGCCGATCAGATCGTTGACACCCCAGCTATTGGGGCAAGTCTTCGACCCAACAACCGTAGGATCGTTTCCCGCCTGGTCGATCACGGCACACTGCGGATCGAACTTATCACCCCATGGATAAAGGTTCTGCTTGCTGCCGTTCCGTGCGGCGTATTCCCATTCCTGCTCGGTCGGAAGACGATACGTGGCACCGTCACGCTTCGAACGCCAATCCGCAAATGCTTTGACGTCCTCGGCATTCACAAATCTAACGGGCATCTTTTCCTGGCCCGGTATCGGCTTCTCGTTTACCCAGTGGACGGGAAAAGGCCGGTACCCGGTGGCGGTGACGAAGTCGTAGTATTCGGCGTTTGTCACCTCGTTCTTGTCCATGCTGAACCCCTTGACCGTGATCTCGTGCTCGGGGCGCTCATTTTCGTTACCCGTGTTGCGGCCCATCTTAAATGTGCCGCCCGGTATCGCAACCATTTCTGCCTTGGAGACCACCGGCGAGGCACTCCCCCCTGGGCTAGGAGTAGTGTCGACCGTGTTCGCGGGTCCAGCCGGGATCTTCGGGAAAAGTCCAAGCATGTAGGCGGCGCCGACACCACCTACGCCGAGTATAAAAAGAACCCCCAATCCCAAAAGACCGAGAACCAGCGGCGAAAGAAACTTTCGTTTCGGCGGCTGCGACGCGACGCCGCCCGCCGGTGTGCCGGCGGAGACGAGCGTCGCGACGGCGACGAGCTTCACGCCGGGTTTGCGTGCTTTGAGCACTTCGCCGACGCCCGTGATCGTCCCGCCTGTGCCAACGCC
>CAMLKY010000081.1 GCA_946480545.1 uncultured Acidobacteriota bacterium | reverse complement strand
GTAGACCTGTTGTTTCGCCATTAGCTCTGTCGTGCTTCCTCGAGATCGAAATCAGCCTGCAAGGCCATCCAGAAGTGCGCCGAGTTGCCGAAGCGCTTCGTAAAGGACGATGCCGACGCTCGTGGACAGGTTAAGGCTTCGTACGTTGCGATTGGCCATTGGGATCGTTAGTGAAGCATCGGGGTTGTCGTGAAGAACCTGCTCGGGAAGCCCACGGGTCTCGGGTCCGAACACCAGGCAGTCGCCTGATCGAAAGCTCCAATCTGTGTACGGAAGTTTCGACTTGGTCGTGAAGTAGAGAAAACGCGAATCAGGGAGCGCTCTGTAGAGTGCCGGCAGATCGAGGTGCCTTCGAAGCTCGACCTCGTTCCAGTAATCCAGACCTGCCCGTTTCAGTGTGCGGTCGTCCATCCGAAATCCGGTCACTCCGACAATGTGGAGTGCGGTAAATGTCGCCGCACACAGCCTGGCGATATTTCCCGTGTTCGGAGGGATCTCGGGCTCAAAGAGCGCGACATGCAGCATCAACCGTCTTTTTCCTCGTCAGTGCTTAGAAAGTTCGAGCAGAACTCTTTCCAGACGCTTTTCTGGAGTCCGCTGTAGTAACCGATATTCGCCACGGCCATGTTTCGTGCGGATTCGATCAGCCCGTCTGTAAAGCGCGTATTCTGGTGCTCGTTCAGCCCGATGACGTAAAAGGCGACGATCTTTTCATTGAGCTGGAGACAGAAGTTGTTTGTCGCTTCGGGAGCGAAGAAATGCGAGATCGATTCGGTGTCAGTCGGATCCGAGGTTGGATCGTAGCTGGGCTTTACGGTGATTATCACTTCGGGTTCTGCATCGGTAATGCTGGTCACCTGCACCCAATCGTATTTGCCCGTTCCATACAACGCTATTCGTATAAAAGTGCCAACTGCGATCGGTGCGGTCGACGGCACGCCGTCCTGATCAAAAAGGTCATAGTCGGTAATGCTCGAATTCTTCTTCCATTCTTCGATCCGGAACAAGGCAGCACGGCGTTCTGCAAAGAACGCCGAAGCATCCGTTTCTTCCAGAAACTGCCTTTTCGCGAGGTTTATGGACGTGTCGCTGCGGTCGGTCGAATTCGCTGCCTCAAGCAGACTCTGGATATTCTCAGCCATGTCCGAATTATAATTTCTCGTGCCCCGTGAACGCCAATATTACTTGCCGTGCATCCTTACATCTTGCCTTAACATCAATTAACACGGGCTTAGGAAGCGTTTAGCAGTTATGCTACAATCCGTGATTCGTAAGCCTACGGTTCCAGCGTAAATAAGGAGAATATTTGGTGATCTCGCGTTTTAGAATTGCAGCGCCGCTCGCGCTTGTTGTCCTGGTGCTCGTCTCGAACGGCTTCGGCCAGCAACCGGCCGATGACAGGAAGCCGACCCCGACACCCGCGGTGGCGAACAGCAAAGACGCCGGCAAGAATCTCACGTCCGAGCAGCTCGCCGAATCGGTGATCTTTATCTACGGCGGTCGCCCGGCGCTGAACCAGATCCGCAAGACGGCTCTTGAGCGCGGCCGAATCAGCGTAACAAACGCCGAAGGACGAACCGACCAGGCCTCGTACCAGCGCTGGACCCAGCGTGCCGAAACGCTCAACAAGGAAAAGATCCGTCTGGACCAGGAATACCCGAATGCGAAGTACTCGCTTGTCTATGCCGATGAGAAGATCTTCGGCATTGTCGACAATTCGGTTTTTCCGCCGACCGAGGTCGCTGCGAAATCGTTCGAGAATCAGATCGTCCACGGCCTTGATGCGCTGCTTCGATACAAGGAGAACGAGTCGAAGATCGAGCTCGCGGGAAAGGACAAGGTGATGGGCGTCGATTATCATCTGCTTGACGTGACCGATAAGCAGTCGCGAAAGACCAGGTTCTACATCAGCGCGAAAACTTTCCGGGTGATGATGCTCGATTACGAGCAGGACGGCGTGAAGTACCGTCGCAAGTTCTACGATTACAACTACGCACAGGGAACGCTTGTTCCTTTCCGCACTACGCTCTCGGCCGCGGGCAAGATCGTCGAAGAGACCGAGGTCGGCACCGTGACCTTTGGACAGAAGATCGACGAGACGATGTTCTCCGCCGGTTGATTTTTGCAACTTTCAATTGACTGGTTTGTGGAATGATTCGACTTTCCCGAATCTTTCCTTAGGAGAATACCTAAAATGAACCAGTCAAAACGAATATCTTCGTTTCTAATCCTTCCGTTCCTATTTCTGCTTCTAGTTTCGGCCGCGGTTGCCCAGCCGGATTCGGCTCCGCGCCTCGAGCCCAGCTACGAGATCGCACTTCAGATACTTATCGGCTCGAACGACGCTTCAAAGGGCGAGCTGCCTGCAAGTCTTTCTCCGATCTCGCGACATCTGAAGAACAACTTTTCATTCTCAAATTACCGGCTTGCGAACACCTATCTCGGCCGCATCTCCAACACCGGCAATTTCGATTACAAGAGCGTCAGCAACATCTTCGGCGAAGAGCACGAAGCCGACGCCCAGACGTTTCTCGAATGGTCTATCGGGAACTTCAGGTCTATCGATAACGGTTTTCAGGCACGCCTGTTCCGATTCGGTGCTCGTGTGCCGGTTCGGGTGGGCAGCACCAAGGACGAAACGGGTAAGCCTCTGCCGGTGATGAATTATGAATCCGTCGGACTGAACATGAACATGATCGGTCTTCCGGCGAATACACCCACGCTCGTCGGGACCATCAGCCTGCCAAAGACCAGCGGCACCCTGTTTCTGGTGGCGACCATTCGCCGTGCTGAACTGTAGCCTGGGTTGAGGTTGTGCTCCGGCTTCCGAGCGGGCACCCTGAATACGCGTAAACGTTTCGCAACTTCGCACCTGCAGGCGCGTGTTTCAAAACGTAGACCGGTTTTGTGGGAGTTGCGAACTGGTGTAAAAAAGTATGAATGTATGCCGTTGGACATAGCCGAATCCAGGCAGCCGGAGGTGCAAACCCGCCACGTGCCTGATACCCAACTGTCCGACCATGCACTCATCGAAGCGACGAAGAACGGTGACGAATCTGCGTTCGCCGTTATTGTGAGCCGCTATCGCAACCCGATAACGAACTACCTCTACAGATTTTTGAACGATTACGAGGAAGCGGTCGATCTTGCACAGGAAACCTTTGTTAGGGTTTACTTCGCGATCGACCGGTACCATACGGATTTTGCATTTTCGACCTATATCTACCGGATCGCGACCAACCTCGCGATCAGCGAGATAAGGCGGCGTAAACGGCGGACGATCCTGTCATTGACGGGGCTGTTCCAGACGGACGTCGAGGATACAAGCGAGTTCCAACCGGCCGACGATCGGGCCTTGCCCGACAAAGAGTTGATTGACGACGAGCAGGGACGCGTGATCGCACGCGCGATCGCGACCCTGCCGCCGAAGTATCGCGTACCGATATTGCTGCGCGACATAGAAGGAAAATCGTACGAAGAGATCGCGCAGATCCTGGAGCTCGGTCTTGGAACTACAAAATCGCGGATCAGCCGGGCGAGAGCACTGTTGAAGGAAAAGTTAAGGAAGTATTTGTAGGCATGAATCAAAGGGAATCACAAAATGGCATGGGCGTGCACAGCGCGCAGGATTCCGAAAACAGGGTCGCTTCGATGTTGAGTGCTCTGCCGCGCGTTAATGCGCCGGAGAATTTCGAGTTTGGTGTGAAGGCGAAGATCGCTGCACGAAAGGATGCCCGGGGCGGCGTGCGGATAATACCGTTTCTTAAAGTCGCGGCACCGCTCTGCCTGTTGCTGGTGATCGGTGCGTTCATACTGTTCTACGGTCCGACGGGAGACACGAATGTTCCCGAGGTCGTGCAGAATCCCTCGGTGCGGGAAGCGCCCATCGCTCAGCCAGCACCTCAGCAGCCTGCACCGGCACAGTCTGTTTCCCCAATACCGGCCGCGTCGGTTTCGGGACCGCTTGCGGACGATGAGCTTGCTCAGACCGAAATGGCTGGGGCAAGAGCCGCTGAGCCGATCAGAAGGGCTCCGACCGCGCGCCGCTCGGTCAATACGTCGGCTGACGTGCGGACAAATGGCGGTTCTATCGATCGCACCCTGGGATCGGCAAACACTATCTCGCCTCCCGGGCTCGGCGGCGGGACCATACCGGTCGCGGACGTTTTCGGGATCATAGGCGTCCAGGCAGACTTCGTGAGTGGGTCATGGAAGGTGAGTTCGTCCAGGGAAAATAGCATGGCCCAGCGGGCGGGAATCGCCGCCGGAGATGTTATCGAAGCCATCGATGGACGACCGCTTGCTGAGAAGACCAAATTCAAGGGTCCGGTAACTCCGACGTCGGTTCGGGTAAGGCGTGACGGAAAACAAGTCGAGCTCAAGCTCGGAAACTAGTTTCGCCTGATGTCGTCGACCTTTGCATCCTTAACCTCGGTCGTCGACTTTCGGTAGTCGTAAGATTCCACAAGGACGTTCAGATCGATACCTTTTACGAGAAGCACTCGTACCGAAAGATTTATATCCGCCGTCGAAGGCAGCCAGATCTCGTCGTTCACACGCTCTTGTTCAAGTGTGAACGACGCTCCTTTTTTCAACTTTGCTACGAGCCCGCCCCCGATGTTGAAGCTGTCCGCAAGGTAAGCCTCGAGTCGGGCGACCTGCTTGTCCTTTTCATCGATCCACATCGCACCCGCCGTTTTACCGAAAAACTTCAACATGCTTTTCGCGTTCTTGTAATCAAATGCCGGGTTCGGTTCGAAATCGAAGACAATGACATCCCGGCCCCGAAAGCGCTCGCGACGCGGATTCGTTAGTTTCGACGCACGCAACACCTCCGCGATCGAGATACGATCGCCATCCGACGGTGCACCTCCGGAGGCCACGCGTTTCTCACGCTTAGCGATCGTCTTCTCGATATCTTCGGCCCGCTCGGCGGCTTTCCTATCCTCATCGGCCTGATCTGAAGCGGACAAAGGCTTGCCGTTCTTCTCGGTCATCCTCGCGATCCGGAATCCTTTGTAGAAAGAAAGCTGATAAGTTTCGGAACCCGTATCGCGCAGCACGCCGTCCTTGCCCATCTCGCGCCGCGTGCTCTTTCTCAGGTATGTGTAGGTGTCGAGAATATTTTCGACCTTGTCCTCGTTGGCTTGAACCTCTGCGAGCAGAGCCTGAATATCCGGGAGCGGCGCGCCCGATTCGACCGGGAAATCGAATTCGCTTCGCGCGATCTGCACATTGGACTGAACGTCATCAAATTCGACATCGTAGATCGCTCCTTCAAGCTCGAGCTTCATTCGAAACGGGAGCTGCACACCGCCGACTGATCGATAGTCCAAATACTCGAATGCCCGCGTGGAATCACCCGCAGTGAATTCTTCCCGCACGAGTCGCTTAGTCGCTTCGTCGAAATACAGCTTTATCGAAATGCCTTTTGGCGAGGTCAGATCAAGGACATTGGTCCTCACACCGTTCAGCTCGCGCGTGCCGCCGGATACCGCTTTCAATTTCTCGCGCTTTGCATTCAGCCATAGCGAGTTGCGGAACGCGGCTTCCGCCTGAAAGCTCACACTCTCGTCTCCGGTAAAAGTTCGCAGGCCACTCCGCGAATCGCGCATCCAGCCGGATTTTCCGTTGTATCCCGACTCCTGTTCGAATCCGTCAATATCGAAACTGATGTTGTAGAGATTCGGTCGCGAATTCTGGATTACGACCGTGCCCGTCGCGCCGTCGCTTGTACGCCGGATGCGGCCACGCCGCTGTATGGATGTCAGTCTCTGCAACGCCTTGGCGCCGCCCATCGCCTTCTCGGCGTCCTTCAGAACCTTTGACGGGTTCTGAGCAAGCCCCGGGAGGGCGAACATTAGTACGCCCGCGAACAAAAGGAAAAATCTCGATCTCATACTTCTCGATCATCGCCGCGCGTCGATCGCGGCAGAAGGTAAAGCCCGAACAAGTAAATAGCCGCGACGAAGAACTGTATGTAACCCGTGCCGGCGGAAAATCGCGGCAGATCCAAAAGCCAGGTCATCGCTTCCTGACCCGGATTCTCGATGATCCTTTCAAACCATGTCCTTCCCTCAGGTGCGGCGAGGTTCGCGAGCACAAGATATTTGACCAGGAATGCGAGTCCAAAAAGACCGCCAAGGCTTCGCAACAGTTTCTTTGTGTCGAAATCGGCGAAAAGGTTGTTCCAAAGGGTCCAGAAAAAACAGAAGGCGACGATCCAGAAGGGAACACCCTGCTCGGGAAGAAGTGAGTTGAAGAGTTGTGTGGTTGCGGCGAAAAGTGATGCGAGCACGGCTCCGTTCGCGATGTTCTTGAGCGTGCTCAGATCTTCCGAGAACCAGCCGTGAAAGCTCAGAAGGCCCGATCGAAAATAGAGTGCCATCAGCACTGCGGCGAAGATCAGACAGATGAGCGCCGGTTTCAGGAAGATGAACGACGAGTCGATACCGCTCAGCCGTAACCCGCCAAAGAGAGCTACCGATAAAAAGATCGCCGGCAGGAGAATGTAACGGACCGCATACGGCCTGCTCGCCGTCTCGGCGGATGCTTTCGGGGATAGCGCGATGTCACCAGCTTTGACAGCCGCCAGGTCCTCGGTGCCCGTGTCTACGAGCTCTCCGGTAACGTCTACCTGCTCTGTGCGCTCAAGTTCGTTCTGCATCTACTTTCGTTCGTTCGCCAGGCGCAGCGGGTTGAAATCGTCCGCGGTCACGCGCATTCCTTCCTCAAGCTCGTGACGCAGCTCAGCAGCCGTGCGGAGCTTTAGATCCGGATCGTCAGAACGATATGCTGGATCGAGGGCCGCCACCCGCTCGGTCATGTCGAGGGCCTGTTTGAACAATGCGTCGTCGTTCGACAGCCGTCCCCAACCCTGCCTGTAAAAGCTGTAGGCGATGTAGAACTGCGTTCGCGGATCACGCCGCTCCGGATCGGCCCGCTGAAACGCATCGCGTGCGGCGATGAAGTTATCCTGTCGAAAAGCCTGCAGCCCTTGGTTGAAAGCGGCGGCATCTACCTGGTACGTACCGACGATCACCTCGCCTTTCGTGACTGCGTTCTCGACAGTCGACTTGGCCTTGATCGTGATCTCCTCGATCGAACGCGGCTCGGCGGCATACAGGAAAACGATAAACACTCCGTAAATGAATGTAAGCACGAGACCTAGAATCTGGCTATACCTTTCCTTCATTGCTATAATCGTGCCGCCCGGCTTAAAAAGAATACACTTTTCAACTTTGGAATTGCCATGAGAAAGACCATCGAGCTTCTGTCATGTGTTTTGGTTCTGCTTGTCGCGGTCGCGGCAGCAACGGCCCAGTCTGAGTGGAAGGGTATGTACACGTTCGACGAGGATGGCGGTAAGAACGCGGGCGGCTCGCCGATCTTTATCACGCATACGCTACGGGTGTTCGATGACGAGGACGGCGGTCTGGCGGCCAGCCTCGAGAGTCAGGGATACCAGACTTCGGTGGACCTGATCTGCACGGCGAAGGTCGCAGGTACGAAGCTCATGATCTATTTTCAGAGCTACGGCGAGGACAACATGTTCGAGACTTTCAAGCCGCGGGATCTGCTGCTCACGCTTGAACGGGTGACGCTAAAAGGAAAGCCCGTCGTCCTGACGCACTGGGGAAAATTCACACCGTCGATACCGAAAAACG
>CAMLKY010000080.1 GCA_946480545.1 uncultured Acidobacteriota bacterium | reverse complement strand
CCCACCCCTACTCAGACTCCCGATCCGACCCCGACGCCCAGTCCGTCGCCGACTGCGACACCGTTTCCGTGTCCGAGGGTCAGGGTCCAGGCACAGTCGAGGGGACGCGTGCGCGACGGTGCGCGGATCGGCTTTGGGGTCAACATTGCGGGCGGCGATCCCAAGGTTTTCCCGATCATCATATGGAGCGTCTCGGCCGGTGTGATAACAAGTGGGCAGAATACGAATCGGATCGAGGTCGATACGACGGGAGCAGGCAGCACGCCCGATCGGCAATTGAGGGCCGAGGTCTGGATCGGCGGATACGCACCGCAATGCCTGCTGCAGACGTCGACAACCGTCTCGATAATTCCGCCCGCAGCGAAGTTCATCGAGTTTGGTGCGGTCGATGAAGAAACCCTGGATCAGTATCTTGATACGGTTACGGCCCGCTTTGCCCAGTCGCGCGAGTTTTTGTATCTGATCGGATACGCGGGCCGGGACAGTGAGAAAGGCTTCACTGCCGACTGGCTCTCGAAGATCCGGGAGGAGTTGATCACCGCGGGTTTTTCGCCGCGACGGATCGGAACGGCCGATGGCGGATACCGGGAAGAGCCGCATTTTGAATTCTGGATCGTACCCAGAGGCGCCGAACCACCGCGTCCGACGCCGACTATAAAACGAACTGATATTGTTTCGCCCAAGACGGGGTCTTGAGCGAACTCTCCCTTGTAGGATCGTCCAAACCCGCTCTGATTCGGCGCCAAATAGCCCGCGAAGTCCACCGAACCCGTGCGATTCGCGCTTAAAGAGCCGCGCACGTTCCCTTCCCAAAAAACCTTGCAATCTCGATCTCAGACGTTATCCTAAAAAAGTCACGCAAAATGCGTTTTGGGTAAACTGCCGCCATCCCGGGTAGCAGTTGCGCATTTTGTATTGACGATTATCAAGGAGGTGATTCTATGCAGTTGAAGGACGCAACCAGAATTTTTGGTCGTGTCGGACTTCTACTCCCCCTCATCTTACTTTTCCTCGCCGGTGCGGATTCGGCTCTAGCCTGCCCAGGACATTCAAAGGTCGCTTACCGCACAAAGGCAATAAACACCAGAGCTTCGTATATTCCGACGACGGTGATTACGTACAGGGCCCCGGCATCGTATAAACGCTGCGGACCCGTCATGTACAACACCCGCGGAGCTAAGTATGTCGCAGTCCGTCAGAACGCAGGCAGCGCAAAGTACGTTGCGGTCCGTAACGACGACCGGTATATAAAGCTCAAGCAGACCCGATACGTCGCGGTCGAGGCTCCTCGCTACGTGGCAATTCGCCATCGTTATCCAGTCCATTCGTATGGTGACGGCAGGTACGCAGAAGTTCGCAGCGGTTATCGCAGCGGCAACGGCGTGGTCCGGTACATCAACGTCGACGATGCTCCACGCTATGCCGTGGTGCGCCGTGCACCTGCCGTGAGGTACGTCGCGGTTCGCAACGTCGATAACGGATGCGTACGGCGGGTCGCGCTTCGAAGCTGTCTTGACCAGATCGAGACCAGAAGCGTCAGCCGTGTCGTAGTCCGGAAAGCGAATCCGACGAATGTCAGGTACGTAGCGGCCCGGCACGTCGAAGACGACGACGATGACGAATACATCGCTCTGCCGCGCAGAACGAAGTATGTGGCGGTCCATGAGGATGTTGACGACGATGACGATTACATCGCCGTCAGTGATGAGTTTGACGACGATGCGGAGTATGTCGCAGTGCAGCCAAGGACGAAGTATGTCGCGATCAGAGACGAGATCGATGACGATGACGAGTACATCGCCCTGCCGCGCACAAAGGCAACGTACATCACGTACGCTCCAGCAACCAGTTGTGAAAGTTACAGCCAGAGCTATAGCTATATTCCCGAGGCCGTAAGCACCAGGAGCGTTAGTTTCGTTCCTGTGTCATATGAAGATGAAGATGATCTAGACGATAAGGCGATTCTCGATGAAGACGGCGCGACGATTGTCGCGGACGACGACATCGAGGACGCCTACTTGAGTACGGTGGAATCCGAGCCGGTCGCGACGACCCAGGCGGTGAGCTATGTTCCCGCCGAGGCAATTGAGCCTGATTACGCCTTCGAAAAGCTGGCCGAATCAAGGTACATCGTTACCGGCAATGCGGCTCCTCATTCGATTCCTTACGTCGCATTGGATGAGGACCTGGTATTCGACGACGTCGACCCGGCCTTTGTCGAGGCAAATGCGGGTGAGATCGTTTCCGGTGCTGTTGCCGCGGTGCCGGTCGAAGAAGTCGAGGCCGTCGAAGCCGAGCCCGTCAGCTACATTCCTGTCGAAGATGTCGAGGAAGTAGATGGCGACATGGTTAGTTACGTTCCCGTTTCGGATATCGACGAGATCGATATGGAAACGGTGACCTATGTTCCCGCCCGCAATATGCAGCGGGTCAGTTACGTCCCGGTGAGCGACGACGACGTTGCATCGGTGAGGTACGTGGCTGTCGATGGCGACGATATGGAGACGGTCGCGTATGTGCCCGCCTCGACAATCGATGGTGTCGAAACAACGTACATCTCCGCCGACGAGTGTCCGGTGATGGTGAGCAGTGTTGATGCGGAACCGGTCTACGTTTCCGGCAGTTCGACAGTCTTTGTCGAGGATGCCGATACCGAACTGGTTGCGGCTCTCAGCACTACGCAACGCATCGCCGGCGGCTTCGGTTATCGCGACGGGTTCGAGGATGGTCAGGAGGCGGCGCTGGAAGGCGACGTCTACCACCCCGAAAACTCGGGCGATTTCGAGAAGGCTACCGAGGGCTATGAGGACGAATACGGAGATAAGGACGTCTACAAGGACGCCTATCGAAGCTCGTATCTCGAAGGCTATCGCGCCGGATTCGCATCCGGCAATGCGGTGTAGCTTTTAGCTGAAGGACGAAGAAAGAGAGGCTGTCGAGAAGACGGCCTCTTTTCATTTTTGGGAGTTAGGTAACCGGACAACGAACTCGAGGAGGTTACCTTTTCAAGCAGCCTCTTTCATTTTTACAGGCCAGAGCAGGTTCACAAAAAATACACGAAAATTCACAAAATCTTTAAGACTTTAGGCCCCGCTTCGTCGATTATCGGTATCGAGGACGAGGGAGAATGACTGGCTCGCGACCGGATCAAACAAGTTACCGGGAACCGGCCACCGGAATACGGATCGTGAACTGATTCAATGGTGAAAAAATGAAAAGTATTAATTACAAGAAGCTGACGGCCATGGCAGTTGCACTCATCATTTTGAGTGCGGGTGTCGCTAATGCGCAGTGGAACTCGCCGAACGCTTACGGACATAGCACCGGCTACGGCACGGTGTACGGAACCTACGGCCTCGCGTCGACGATCCAGAGTATGTACAACGTTGCTCGGGCGCGGTCGCAGAAAACAATCACCCCGAAAGCCGGGAGCACGACACAGTCGAACACGACATCTCGTGTTGAGGACTCAGCGTCGTCTCAAAATCCGCCGATGCGGGTAGTCCGAAACCATGGAGCGTTTCGTCCTGACGCTTCTGTTGACACCGCGACGGCCATGGCCGACGCCCTCGGCGACAGCCCCACGCAAAAGGAGCTTATAAAAAAGATATACGCGACGACCAATGAGCTCTACGAAAAAGAGGCGGCGGTAAAAGGCTGGAAAAACAATATCGCGGGCGGCCTGACATTCTTCACAGTTATCGCGGTGGCCGCCTATCACGATGGCGCTGAGCCTTCCAACGAAGGCGTCGACGAACATTATAAGATCCTGAACGCTGCGCTCGACGACACACCGGAACTTGCCGCGGTCTCCAACAAAGCCAAACAGGGCTTTAACAATCTGATGGTCGGTTTCGGAGGAATGCTCCTCGCCATATACACGGACGCCAAGCAAAGCGGTGATCCCAGGACGCTTGCTGATTCCAAAAAACTCGCGGGTATGCTGATCGAGATGGTCCTAAAGACGAACCCGGAGAATCTCCGCATCGAAAACGACCGGATAGTAATGAAATGAAATCCCTCACCAACATGAAACATACGCTTCTCCTTGTCATCGTTGTCTTATCGCTCACCACGGATATACCGGCACAGGGTAGTGAAACCTTTGATATTGCCACCTTCATACCGCCGAAGGGTTGGACTCGGCAGGTCAATCAGAGCTCAGTTCAATTTTCGACCGAGAACAAGGCGACCGGCGAGGCTTGCCTAATGACTGTGTTCAGATCGACACCCGGCGTCGGCACCTCGCGCGAGAACTTCGATGCGGCTTGGGAGACACTTGTAAAAGGATCGATGAATGTCACGGCTCCGCAAATGCAGCCTACTCTCGATCTCGTGGAATGGAAGGTAGAGACAGGTGCCGCTCCGTTCACAACTGACGGATCGAAGGGCGTCGCGATGCTGGTAACCGTCAGCGGCCACGGCACGATGATGAATGCTCTGATTCTGGCAAATGGAGCTTCATACGAGTCGGTTATCACATCATTTCTCGACTCATTTACATTGAAGAAGCCAGCTCTGACCGCGGCCAATACGTCCCCCGCGGGTTCACCAACCTCCGGCATCAAAGACGGCTACGCCTTTTCGACAACGAATTTCGACGACGGGTGGAGCTCGTTCGTAAGAAGCGATTGGGTCGAGACGGTGAAAGGCGACACGGTTGTCCTATTGCACTATGGCATCACGATTACGACAGAGATGCGGCGAGACATTCCGAACACATATTGGAACCAGATAGCCGCACCTCGATACACGATCCGAAATCTCTACCCGACAGACTACGAACAAAGGGTCGTACAGGCGGACGGGATCGATAAAGCGACAGGAAAGAAAATCTTCGTCACGTTCCAGGTGATATCCAAAAACGGAACGGCGTACTGCTACGAGATCGTCACGCCCACGAAAGAGTCGTTCACCCGACAGTTTCCGGCAATGAACGATCTCGAAAAGTTGTCAGGCTATAACCGTTTTGCCGTCGGCAAGAATGACCTGATCGGCAACTGGCAGGCCGGCGACGGAGCTTTCACTCAGTATTACTTCGTCTCGTCGGGAAATTATGCGGGGATGAATATCACGGTCTCAAATCTCAAATACTCCTTTATGAACGGAACGAGCTACAAGCAAGAATATCAAGCGGTCAACAACGGCGTATACGCGGCCGAGAATTCGGCCGGCAAGTATACTGTCAGCAATTGGGATGTGACGACGACGGACCAGCAGGGCAAAGTCTCGGATTTCGCGGCCTGGTTCGAAGCAACAAAAGGCGGACGCATACTTCACCTGCACAATAAGAAATTTTCTGGCCAACATTATCGGCTGGGCAGGTACAAGTGAGCGGCCGGATGTCGTGTTCAGGAGACTCAGCCTGCCCGGATGCATCTTCCGACCAGGGAGATTAAGATATCGAGCATGGCAAAGAAGGACGAGAAGAAACTTTCCACCGCGGAGCGCGGCGAGCTGCTAAGCACGGTAAAGGCGCGGTTCGAGAAGAATATGCAGCGTCACAAAGGAGTGACCTGGAATGACGTCGAGGCAAAACTCGATCAGGATCCGGCAAAGCTATGGTCACTGAATGAGATGGAAAGAACCGGCGGCGAACCTGATGTGGTTGTTACCGCGAAGGGCGAGTACGCCTTTTTTGATTGTTCGCCCGAGAGTCCCGCCGGACGGCGAAGCGTATGCTACGACCCGGCCGCACTCGAGTCGCGAAAGGAGCACAAGCCGAAGAACAGCGCCGTCGGTATGGCCGATGAGATGGGCGTCGACCTGCTGACCGAAGAACAGTACCGGCAACTGCAAAAGCACGGCAAGTTCGATGCAAAGACCTCAAGCTGGATCCAGACCCCTCCCGAAGTAAGAAAGCTCGGCGGCGCTCTCTTCTGTGATTTCCGCTACAACACCGTCTTCGTCTATCACAACGGCGCCGAATCGTACTACGCCGCACGCGGGTTTCGCGCGGCTCTGAAACTTTAGATCTCGGCCGGTTACGGAGCTGACCCTGAATATTTTCAGCCGTGACCAACGCTTTACCGGCACGTACCTTTGGATAGCGCCCAAGACCTGCCGCCGATCTCGCGCCGGCACTTCTTCAAAATCCAAAATCCGAAATCTAAAATCCCCCGACGGGCTTGTTGTACTTGTTGCGATATTCGATCGGGGTCAGACCGGTGATCCTTTTGAAGACGGTTCGAAACGCTTTCGTGTCGGTATAGCCGACATCGAACATCACGTCGGTGACGTTCTTGCGGCTCGACTCGAAATCGCGCTTCGCAGCCTCGATCTTCACCCGCTGGATATACTCGGCTATCGAGTTATTCGTCGCAGTCTTGAACCTCCGCTCCAGACTTCGACGGCCGATCGCGAGGTGCCGCGCAAGACCGTCGATCGTGATCCGCTCTGTGTAGTTCGTCTCGATGAATTCCTGCGCGGCGCGAATCTCATCATCCTCGTGATTCTTCTGTCCGGTGAACACGGTGAACGCCGACTGGCTGCTGCGATCGATGTCGATCGCAAAATATTTTGCGGCCTGGATGGCGGTGTCACGGTCTGTGTACTTCTCGACCAGGTATAGAAGCAGATTCCAATACGAAGCCGCACCGCCGCTCGAATACAATCCCTGCTCCTCGGTGATGATCCCCCCATCGACGAGTTCCACTGTCGGAAACATCGTTCTGAACTCGTTGGTGAACCCCCAGTGCGTCGAGCACTTCTTCCCCTCCAGCAAACCTGTCGAAGCAAGCAGGAATGCACCCAGGCAAAGCGATGCGATCTCGGTTCCCTTTTCGTACTGGTCGACGATCCAGGGAACAAGTTTCTGGTTCGCATCGATCGCGGTACTCAGGTCGCCGCTAAGCGCGGGTATCAGTATCAGATCAGTCCTTCGTACCTGATCGAGCGTTAGATCGATATGGACCGTGAACGCCCCGTCCGCGAGCTTTACTTCGCGAGAAAGACCCACGAACTTCACGTCAAAGAGTGCCTCTCGACCGGATTGCTCTAGAAACTGATTCACCGCCTTGAACATGTAGTACGGGTCCGCAACTGCCTCTACGACAGCCGTCTCCGGTACCAGAATAGACACGCTTTTCATGGTTTTACGGTAGAACGAAAGTTTGTCGCAATCAACCCTCAAGATGGTCGCATTTGCCTATATCGCGGCGGCCGATACGAGCGTAGATTTGAAACTGTCATCAGGACGAAAATTGATCAGGAGATAAATATGAACAACGAATCAGCGATCACGATTGAAACAAATGTAAACGCACCGGTCGAAAAGGTCTGGAGACTTTGGAGCGGCCCCGAGCACATCACGAAATGGGCGGCACCGTCCGACGACTGGCATACGACCTCGGCTGAGAACGACCTCAGAACCGGAGGAACGTTCACATCGCGGATGGAAGCAAAGGACGGGAGCTTCGGATTCGATTTCGGCGGCACGTACGACGAAGTTCGCGAAAACGAATACATCGAGTACACGCTCGGCGACGGGCGCAAGGTGACCGTGGATTTCGCCGCCAACGGCGACCAGACGAGCATAGTGCAAACATTCGACCCGGAATCCGAGAATCCGCGCGAAATGCAGCAGCAGGGATGGCAGGCGATTCTCGACAGCTTCAAGAGATACGCTGAACAGAACTGACGGATACGCCCGCCTTCGGAGGTTTATGAAAAGGATCGACTCATATCTGACCTTCAACGGGAACTGCCGCGAGGCGATGCGGTTTTACCAGGAATGT
>CAMLKY010000079.1 GCA_946480545.1 uncultured Acidobacteriota bacterium | reverse complement strand
CCCTTTGAAATCGAGCGTCACGAAATTACCGACGAGGAACGTCCAGCGACGCAGGTCATGATGAATGTCGGCGATCCCGACCACGCATTTGCCGTTTCGCGTCTGCCGAATGACGGCGTCGGTCTCGCCCGGCTCGAGTTCATCATTAACAACCATATCGGCATTCATCCGATGGCGTTGTGCAACTATCCGAACCTGAAGCGGCGCGAGGACGTCGAAGTCATCGCCGCGAGGATACTCGAGGAAGACCCGAAGGAGTTTTTTGTTCGGTCGCTCGCTGAAGGCGTCGGGCGGATCGCGGCCGCGTTCTATCCGAAGCCGGTCATTGTTCGGATGTCGGATTTCAAATCGAACGAGTACGCGATGCTGATCGGCGGGCGCGAGTTCGAACCGATCGAAGAGAATCCGATGATCGGATTCCGCGGCGCATCGCGATATTACGACGATCGCTACAAGGCCGGCTTCAAGCTCGAATGCCTCGCTCTGCAGCGTGCCCGCGAAGACATGGGCCTCACGAACATCAAGCCGATGATACCGTTCTGCCGAACGGTCGAAGAGGGCGAGAAGGTCATTGCCTTAATGGCTGAGCATGGTCTGGTCCAGGGCGAGAATGATCTGGAGATCTACGCGATGTGCGAGCTTCCGGCGAATGTTGTATTTGCGGATGAGTTTCTCAAGGTTTTTGACGGCTACTCGATCGGTTCGAACGACCTCACCCAGCTTGCACTCGGGCTGGATCGCGACTCCGAAATGGTCGCGCACCTGTTTGACGAGCGTAACGGCGCGGTAGAGAAAATGGTCTCGATGGCTATTGATGCCGCCTTGCGTGCTGGCAAGAAGATCGGGATCTGCGGTCAGGCGCCGTCCGACTACCCGGAGTTTGCCGAGTTCCTGGTCAAGAAGGGTATCAACTCGATCTCTCTGAACCCCGATACTGTGATCCAGACGACCCATCACATACTGGAAACGGAAAAGTCGCTAAAACAAAAGGCGGCAGGCGAGGTCTAGGCCCTCGCGCTCAAATTCAGAAGTGAAGATGTAGAATGACCGATCCCGCCGAAAGCTATACGCCGCGAGACATGCGTCAGCAGTTCCGGAGACAGGCTGTGAGGGTTTGGATAGCGACTACCGTTGTCGTGCTTGCGTGGGTCCTCACCATCGTCGCCGCCCCGGTGCTTGCCGGGCAAGGATCCCCAGCCGCACCATCCATATATAATTTTTTCAGTTATATCTGTCACCAGATCCCGGAACGTTCGCTGGCGATCGCCGGGTTTCCGATGGCGGTTTGTTCGCGGTGTTTGGGCGTGTACGCGGGGCTCGTGATCGGATCGCTTATCTATCCGCTCTGGCGTCCGGTCGATGAAACAGAGCCGGTCCGAAGGTTTTGGCTGTTCCTTTCGCTCATCCCCATAACGATCGACTGGTCGCTCACTGTTTTCGGGATCTGGGAAAATACTCACGTTTCGAGATTCGTCACCGGCATGATCCTAGGCGTCGCTTGTGCCACCTTTATCGTCCCCGCTGTGGTAGAGATAGTCAGGAACCTCACGGCCCGTCGTCGCGTAAATCAAAACGCGGCTCTTTGAGCGTTCGCGCGAAAAGTGCTTTTAATACAGGTCGCGGACGCCATTATTCAGTCTGATCACATGGAATTTTGCGGGCCGCGTGGCGGGTGTTTTCGGCGTCGAACATTTATTGACTAAGTCTCGTAAAAATATCAAAATCTTGAAACCGGACGGTATTATGGCGTTTACACGAGACACTGCTGCGGACGCGGCAAAACAAGACCTGGCGGGACGCCTCGGAGTCGACGCTGCCGATGTCCAGGAGCTTGCGGTTACGGAGACGGACTTTCCCGATATGTCGTTGGGAGCCGCCGTCGACGGTGAAATGTCTGCCCAGATGATCTCCTCGGGCTGGCAGATCGAGCTTGGTGTAAACGGCGACAGGTACGAATACCGTGCCGACAAGTACCAGTTGAGGCTTGTCGATTTTCAAGGACAGAATCACGTTATTCAGTGATGACATTTTTTCAGCGATAGAGGTAGTACAAATGAATCGCAATAATATTTGGGTACACGTTGGCATCGCGGTGGTCCTCATCACCCTCGCAGCCGTGATGGGTCAGATACGAAAATGGGAAAATTCACTTCAGGCCGGCAAGACGGCGATGAAGAATGCCACCAAGCCGAAGCTTCCTTCACCCGCGAGCTCAGCAGGTCCTGAGATACTCGTACGTTTCAAGCAGGGAGTCAGCCTCAGTGAGATAAAGAAGCTCGCTGCTCGTCAGAACGACGTCCTCGAAGACGAGATCGAATCGGTCAGCGGTTTGGTCTCGATCGACGATCTCGATAACGCAGACGCTGAGGCGACTGCTGCCTACTATGCGTCGGCCCATTCGGCGCTGGTCGAGTACGCACATCCCAATTATGAGATCCGTCTTGATCAGCCTTCTGAAGAAGTTTCGCGTCGCGATCTCGTCTATCGCCGCGGGTCGGGCGAGCCAAACGATCCTCAGTTCGATCAGCAGTGGGCTCTCAATAATCTGGGGCAGAATGGTGGGCGCGAGCGTGCTGACATCGATGCCTTGAACGCATGGGCGAAAACTCACGGCAGCGAAAAGGTGGTTGTTGCCGTGCTCGACAGCGGCGTCGACTACAATCACAAAGATCTCGTTTCCAACATGTGGTCGCGACCTGACTCGATACCGCCGTATGCGGATGATGAGCTGGGCAGCTTTGACGACGTGCAGGGTTTCGATGCGAACGCCGACGCCGGTGATCCGATGGATGACAACGGCCACGGAACGCACTGCGCAGGCATTATCGGCGCCGAGGGTAACAACAGCGAGGGCATCGCAGGGATCAATTGGAACGTGCGTATCATGCCGCTGAAGTTCCTTGGTCGGGGTGGCTTCGGAACGACAAAGAACGCGATCGAGGCGATCAATTACGCGATCGACCGCAAGCAGAAAGGCGTCAATGTCCGCGTCATCAACGCGAGCTGGGGATCGACCCAATATTCGCGGGCACTTGAGGACGCGATCCGTGCGGCGGGCGAGCAGGGAATTTTGTTCGTTGCGGCTGCGGGAAACAACGGCACCGACAATGACAGGCGTGCTCACTATCCCTCGAATTACAACCTCCCGAATGTGATCAGCGTGGCGGCCATGGATCGGACCGATTCGATGACCTCGTTCTCGAACTTCGGTGTCAAGACCGTGCACATCGCGGCGCCGGGGCGTGACATTCTCTCGACCTGGCTGAACAATTCGTATCGAGAGGCGTCGGGAACATCGATGGCGGCTCCGCAGGTTTCGGGTGTAGCAGCTCTGATACTGGCGAGCGAGCCGAACCTTTCGGTCGCCAAGCTCCGCGAACGGATCCTTGGTTCGGCCGATGATCTCGATTCGCTCCGCGGAAAGGTGTCCACGGGCGGACGACTATGCGCCGCGCAGGCGCTCGGCATCGCGGCCAGCGGCCACTGATCTCGCTCTAATGGCGGCGCTCGAATTCTGATCGGCGCCGCCGTTTTGCGCTCAACCTTCTCGTCAGTGCGCCCTACCATTTGCGCACGTAAATCGTCGATCCGGCCGTCGCAAGCCCGCGCCCTGAAGGATTAAATTAAATTATTGCAACAGATAGTTTATCGCAGCCTGACTCGGAGCGTGCTGGCATAATCATTGCTTTGAGCCGCGGCGGCAACGCGGAAGCAGGAAGGGTTTGGAACGAAAGCAGCGGCGTTGACCTCTGTACTACTTATTACCTTGTAGGAGAAAGTTATGAAAGGATTTACCAAATTAGCTTCGATCTTTGCCCTCGCACTTTTTGTGCTGGCCCTGCCCTCTGATGCGTCGGCCCAGCGGCGTGATCGCGATCGGGACGACGATTATTATGGCCGTAACGATAACTACGGAAATAGCCGCTATAACCGGAATATTCGCGGCACGATCCAGAACCTAAAAAACCGTGCCCGCAACTTCGAGCGACGCCTTGATCGCATCGACGATCGTCGCGACGATCGGTACAACCGTCGAGACCGCTTCGATAATCTCGAAGAGCTCGCCGACCGGTTTGCTCGTGCGACCAACGATCTCGCCGACGAATACGGCAATGGCCGTAACCTGAATGGCAGCCGCGATGAGGCTCGTCGCGTTCTGGATATCGGTTCGCAGATCGAATCGTATATGTACGGCGGCGGAGGCAGAGGCCGAAATGGTTCCAACGACTGGAATCAGATCAGCTATGACCTTCGCGTGCTCGCGGATGCGTATGGACTCGACTACTACAACGGTCGCGGCAATCGAAACCGTAACGGTGACTGGCGCAACCGCGTTCCGTTCCCGCTGCCCTTCTAAGGCAGATCCATACTTTGCTCTCAAGCCCCGGTCGCACTGGCCGGGGCTTTTGTTTTTGCATTCGTTGAGTTCGGGTATTCGGCCCTTTATGTTAGACAATCCAATCTATGCCCGGAACTCTGTACCTTGTCGCGACCCCCATCGGAAACCTGCAGGACATGACCTTTCGCGCGGTCGAGACCCTGAAGACGGTCGGTGTGATCGCTTGTGAAGATACCCGCCATACCCGAAAGCTGCTGAATCATTTCCAGATCACAAACCGGCTTATCAGCTATCACGAACATAACGAGGCGGAGCGGGCTGACGAGCTGCTGGAGCTTCTTTTGAGCGGCACGTCGGTCGCCGTCGTTTCTGATGCCGGCACACCGGGGATCTCCGACCCGAGCTTTAGAGTTGTACGAAGGGCGATCGAAAGCGGCATGGCGGTCGTGCCGATCCCCGGCGCCGTGGCCTTCGTCAATGCTTTGATCGCTTCGGGCCTTCCGACCGATAGTGTTTTTTACGGCGGGTTCCTGCCATCGAAGAAGAGCGATCGCCGCCGACGCCTCCAGGAGGTTTCCGGGCTCCAGGCAACGCTGGTCTTTTATGAATCGCCTCGGCGGATCGCAGCTTCGATCGCCGACTGTCTGGAGACCCTGGGTGATCGCCAGGCAGTCGTCGCACGCGAGATCACTAAGCTCCATGAGCAGTTCGAGCGGGGGACGCTGTCGGAGCTAAACTCGACATTTTCTTCCGCAACTTTTAAGGGCGAGTTCGTTCTAATCATCGACCGGGGAAACGTGGCGGCAACGGGCCGCACATCGTCATCGTTGACAGACCGACTCGCGGAGTTAATCGGCGGGGGGATCGATCAAAAGGCCGCATTGAAAATAGTGGCCAGGGAGTTTGGGCTGAGCAAGTCCGAAGCCTATCGGATCTTCCAGTCTGAGAAGAAATGAGGAACTTTGTCACGCGGCCGGTGTCTTAACGAAATAAAGTCTTCGGTGGATGCAACGTATGTTTGATTTGCCGATTCTTAAGCAGCAGGCTAACGGCACATTTCAATTTGAAGGAGTTTCTCTTATGTGGAAGTCGGTTATTTCAACCGTTTCTTTGTTCGCTCTCCTGTTCAGCTCCCTTCTAACGCCGCAGTCTCTCGCCGCACTTCGATGCGGCGACCGAATGCCATTAACGCTCCTCTCGCTCTACACCGGATCGGACGCGATCTACATCGGCCGGTACGAAAAAAGTGTCGAGGGTGAGGTCACCGAAGAAACCGCAGACTACCGCGTAATTCCGATCACAAAGCATTACAGCCTCTCGTCGGCGCTTAAAGGTGAGCCGCGGAAGATGCTGACCCTTAAGGAAACCGAGTACCGTTTCAAGAACGTTGAGAGCTCGGAAGAATATCATGAGCCGATGGACGACGACCCGACCGAGGAAATCGTACCCGGCGATGCTGTGCTTCTGTTTGTTACCGTCATCGACGACGAAACTAAAGAGCTCGAGTTGGTCGAATCATCGGATGGCATCAAGAAGATGACACCCGACCGGCTTTCCGCCTACGAGGCGCGCATCCGCGAACTAAATGGGATGTACGCGAACGGCAAACCGAGTCACGCGAAGATCATCGACTGGCTGATCCGCTGTGCCGAGGATAAGCATACGCGTTGGGAAGGCACCTTCGAGCTCCTCCAAAGTTTCCAGAACATGGATTGGGAGGCGGAGCGTGCAAAGGATGAGAAAGAGAAACCAGCCGAGAGCGAGACGGCCGAGGCCGCAGAAGCTGAAGAAGCCGAAGAAGAGATTCTTTTCGAGACCGGCGACCCGGAGATCGCTCGAAATGTAACCGAAGCGCATAAGACGGCCCTCACGCGTATCCTGCTCAATCGCGAGATGCCGAAGAAGCCGGACTTCGAAGAAGAGGGCAACAGCGGAAGCAATGCGCCTGACATAAGTGGTGACCGTGAGCTGATCGAGCTGGTAAAGCGTTGGGGAAATTCGGAGGTCGCGAGCAACCTGATCCAGCGGCTCCGGCAGGGGTCAGATGACGTGACATTGAATGCTGAGCTGATGGGGTCGATCGCATCGATACTAAAGGATGCTGAGCTAAGCCGTGTCGCTGATAGCTATATCAGTATTCAGTGGGAGTCGGACGACGATGAGATCGAGGGCTCGGACGAAGAGACTGTCGCTGCACAGCCTGAGAGCGAAGGCGTTGCGGCGAATGCCGAGCCCGGGCAAACCGAGAATCCGCCTGTCGAACAGGTAGCCGAATTATCACCTGAAACAGCCCCGGACGTAGTCGAACCGCCGGCTCGAAAGAAGACCTACGGCGAGGTTCGAACCGAGCTTATGGCGAGGTTTCTCGAGAAAGCTAGCAACGTACTTACGCAACAGGAGAATGAGAGAACGGCGAAAGTGAATTGAACCCGTTCCGAAACGCGGGCAGAAACCCGACGTCTAGGAGGGTGCCCGGGCCGAAGACTGGTGCCCGCGAAATACGCGAAAAGGACGCGAAAAAGAGATTCTCTTTCGCGTCCTTTCGCGTATTCCGCGGGCCAAATTCTTTGCCCCCTCCTTAGAGGTCGGGTTTCTGCCTTGAGTTAGCCGCGACACCTCACCGTTGCGTCAATTCCGGTGGCAGTTGCTTGTCGATCTTCGGCCGCACCGCTAGATCGGAGAGCTCCCACATCGTTAAGAAGATCGTCCGAGTTACTTTTTCCATCTTCGCGTAATCGATCTTGTCGGCATGGTCGCCCGGCTGGTGGTAATCTTCGTGGACCCCGTCAAACCAGAATGCGATCGGAACCCCGTTGACGGCATAGTGGAAATGGTCCGATCGATAAAAGAACCGCTCGGGATCTTTCGGATCGTCGTACTTGTAGTCGTACGTCATCTTCAAGAACGCATCGTTCGTATTCTTCGTGATCGCTCCAAGCGTCGAGCTCATCATCTCAGACCCGATCACGTATATCGCATTTTCGCCTGTCAGATTCTCGTTCGCCTTATTCGTATCGCCGGGCTTTCTGCTCCGTCCGATCATGTCGATATTCAACTGCGAGATAACGTTCTTTATATCGACTGTCGGAAACTTGTTGAAATACTCCGCACCCCATAACCCCTTCTCCTCACCCGCATGCCAGACGAGCAGGACCGAGCGCTTAGGACGAACGTTCGATTTGGCCAACGCTTCGGCGATAGACAGCACGGCAACCGTCCCCGAGCCGTCATCGTCCGCGCCGTTCCAGATCTTGTCATCGCCCGGTGCATTCGGATTCGTCCCGACGTGATCGTAATGGGCACCGATCGCGACCATCTCCTTTTTCAGGATGGGGTCACGGCCTTCCCACAGCGCGACCACGTTCTGCGTCCATTTGGTCTCGACACGTCCCATGGTCGTGA
>CAMLKY010000078.1 GCA_946480545.1 uncultured Acidobacteriota bacterium | reverse complement strand
TCTATGTTGCGAATACCGATTCGGTCGTGCGGTTCAGATATAAGTCCGGACAGACGGCCGCCGCAGGCGAGCCCGAAAAGCTCGTCGAGCTAACACCGGGCGGCTACAACCAGCACTGGACACGGAACATTCTGTTTTCTCCAGACGGCTCAAAGATGTTCGTTTCGATCGGCTCCGCAACCAACGTAAGCGTCGAAGCCGACCCGCGCCGGGCGGCGATTTCGGTCTACGATCCGGACGGGAAAAATCACCGGATCTACGCGGGAGGTCTGCGAAACCCGATCGGGCTGGCCTGGAATCCAAAGACGGGCGAGCTCTGGACAGCCGTCAACGAACGAGACGGGCTTGGGGACGACCTCGTACCCGACTACATTACATCAGTGAAGGACGGAGGGTTCTACGGCTGGCCGTATTCTTATATCGGGCAGAACGTCGATCCACGTCGACAGGGTGAGGGAGCCGACCTCGTAAAGCGCTCGATCGTCCCCGACGTACTTTTGACCTCACACTCAGCCGCTCTCGGAATAGTTTTCTATCAGGGCAAAATGTTTCCGAAGGAGTATCAGGGCGACGCGTTCGTGGCACTTCACGGATCGTGGAACCGGCAGAAACTTACCGGCTATAAGATAATCCGCGTCCGGTTCAAAGACGGCAAACTGATCGGTAATAGCTACGAAGATTTCCTGTCGGGGTGGCTGCCGGATGAGAACTCGAACGAGGTATGGGGTCGACCTGTCGGGTTGCTCGTCGCGGCAGACGGATCACTACTGATCACCGACGATGGCGCCGATAAGATCTGGAGAGTGAGTTACGGAAAGTAACTACGCGATCTGCCCTCGGAGCTTGTTGAGCATCTTGGCCACGAGCAGTGCGTAGTACTCCAGCTTGCTTGCCAAAGCAAGCGCGCTTGACAGGGCTTTCGAGAACTCTTCATCGCTCGGCTTCAATGCACCTTCTGCAATGTAGGCAGGTATCTCGACGCTCGTCCTCCGCAGCGTGTTCCGAAGTCCAAACATCTCTTCTCGCGGAAAGTCAGCGGTGATCCGGTAAGTTAAAAGCGCGAGTTCGTGGGCCTGTTGCCACACACGGAGGTTTCTAAAGTTTTGCATAGTGGGAGAGGGTCAACTTCTAGCTATCGGCTGCTGGCTACTGGCTATTAGCTAACAGCCAGCAGCCAACAGCTAACTGTTTACCTAAAACGCAGGTTCTTCATAGATACCGTATATGTCGCGAAGTGCGACACATATCTCTTCGACGGTCGCGTACGCTTTCACGGCATCGATGATCGCCGGCATCGTATTTTCATTTGACACCGCCGCTTTGCGCAGGCGTTCGAGGGAGTTCGCAACCGCGCCGTTGTCACGTGTCGATTTCACCTGCGCCAGTCTTTCGAGCTGGTGATCGCGGACCGTTTCGTCGATCTGCAGGATGTCGGTCTTGTGGATCTCGTCATCCATCGCGTATTTGTTCACACCGACGATCGTCTGCTCGCCACGCTCCACGGCCTTCTGGTAGAGATACGCCGACTCCTGGATCTCACGCTGCGGGAATCCGGCTTCGACCGCCTCGACCATACCGCCGAAACCGTCGATCTTGTCGAAGTAGTCGAGGCAGCCCGATATCATCTTTTCGGTGAGCGATTCCACATAGTAGCTCCCGCCCAGAGGATCGACCGTGTTCACAACACCGGTTTCTTCCGCGATGATCTGCTGGGTCCGCAGCGCTATAAGGGCGGCCTCGTCGGTCGGAAGTGCGAGCGCCTCGTCATACGAGTCGGTGTGCAGCGATTGGGTCCCGCCCAGGACACCGGCAAGTGCCTGGATCGCGACGCGGGCAATGTTGTTTAGCGGCTGTTGGACCGTAAGCGAGACTCCGGCGGTCTGAGTGTGAAAGCGAAGCTGCATCGTCCGCGGATTCTTTGCATTGAAACGCTCTTTCATCGTGCGTGCCCAAACCACTCGCGCCGCACGGTACTTGGCGATCTCTTCGAAGAAGTCGTTGTGGGCGTTGAAGAAGAATGAAAGCCGTGGAACAAATTCGTCTACCTCCATTCCGCGATCTACACCATACTGGACGTACTCAACACCGTCTCGCAAAGTGAACGCAAGCTCCTGGAGCGCGGTCGAGCCGGCCTCGCGGATGTGGTAGCCGCTCACCGAAATCGGGTTGTACTTCGGGACGTGGCGCGTGCAGAACTCGAAGGTGTCGATGACGAGCTTCATCGCCGGCTTGATCGGGTAGATCCACTCTTTCTGTGCGATGTACTCTTTCAGGATGTCGTTCTGAAGTGTGCCCGAGATCCTGGTGAAGTCCGCTTTCTGCTTCTCCGCGACGACGAGGTACATGGCCAGGAAGATCGGGGCGGGAGCGTTGATCGTTTGCGAAACCGTCACCTGGTCGAGCGGAATCCCGTCGAACAGAACTTCGAAGTCCGCGAGTGACGAAACCGCGACGCCGCATTTTCCGACCTCACCCTCGCTCAGCGGAGAATCGGCATCCAATCCCATCAGCGCCGGCAGATCGTAAGCGACCGAGAGTCCGGTCTGCCCATGCGCCATTAGATACTTGAAACGCGCGTTCGTTTTCTCGGGTGAAGAAAAGCCCGCGAACTGGCGCATCGTCCAGAGCTTGCCTCGATATCCGGTCGGGTGAATTCCGCGCTTGTAGGGGAACTCGCCGGGAAAGCCGACGTCAATGTCATCCGAGTCGGATTCGGTATAAAGTCGCTCGACAGGTTCGAGTGAAACGCCCTCGAATCTTGCTTTCCGCTCGGGTGTCTTCGCCAGAACTTTGGCCAATGTTTCATCTTCCCAGCGTTGTTTTTCAGCCTCTGCGGCAGTCTGTGCTTCCTTGATCTCAGGTTTCATGATGTGGTTGCTCTGACGAAATTTTAGCATAGTGGGACGGTCCATCTCACCGGATGGGAGTCAACGGACATTCGATACTGAAGCCTAACCGCCAGCCGAGTCGATCACTTTTTGATAGAGCAATTCGGTCTCATCGACCATCCGCTGGGAAGAAAAATTCTCAGCGATATGAGCCGGGCCGGCTGCCGCGAGCGTCTCGCGTAGCGGGCGGTTGTTTGCGAGACGAATGATCGCGTTTGCGATCTCAACTTCGGAATCGATCGGCACTATCAAACCCAGCGACTCGTCGGAAATGATCTCCATCGCCCCCTGGGTGGCGGTAGCAATGACCGGTACGCCCGCCAGCATGGCTTCGGCGATCACAAAGCCGAATGACTCGCTTCGCGAGCTCGAGACGAAAACATCGAATTCGGCGAGTTGAGCACCGACATTGTCGGACCAGCCTTTTAGTTCGACGGCTTGATCGAGATCGAGTTTGCGGATCAGCTCGCGAAGTAGCATTTCATTCCGCCCATCGCGCGATCGGTCCTCGCCGACGATAACGAGCTTCGCACGCGGTACTGCCTCGACAACTTTCTTCGCCGCCCGGACGAGCACGTCGAAACCCTTTACCGGATCGAGATTGCCGATCGACCCGATCGTGAATCCATCGCTGCGCAGCTTGGTTCGTTGTTGATAACTCTCGACATCCAAACCGTACCGTATGGTGACGATCTTATCCGACGGAAAGATACCCTCGTGCCTAAGGTTTTCGGCAACGGCGTTGGACGGGGATATCACGAAGCGTGCGTTACGCAACATGACCTTTTGCAGCCGGCTCATCGGGAACAGCACATGACGCGTGATCACATACGGTATGCCGGTGAATCGTGAAGCGGCTGCGACAAGAGGATAATCTCGTGCTAGATGCGCATTCATGAGGTCAACATTGCTTCGTTCGGCGAACTTCGCGATCCCGGCGGCGCTCCGCACATCGATGGCGTTTCTAAGCGGTAGCGAGACTATGTTCTCAGGAGGAAGGTGCGTGAGCCGAACCCGCACGGGAGAGTCGGGTGCGAGAGCCGCGAACACCTGATGACCGCGACGCGCCAGCTCGTTCGACAGATCGATCACATGTCGCTCGCCCCCGCCGATCGAGCGGGAAGAACATATCTGAAGGACTCTCATTTCGCGAAGCAAATCATAAAGAAGGAAAAAGGGCTCTGAGAACTCCGCGGCTTCGCGGTTTTGCGGGAAAACATATCCATATGGTTCTCTCCGACAACGTCCTTGGCGAAGAGGAAAGCGCCGCTCTTTGCCGCTTCTCGAATTGATTGCAATCGGTGACCTTTGTTCTTACAATTAGCAAATGCTTTTTGCAAGGCCCGTCGCCGGCGTAATCCTCTTTGCACTCGCGTTCCTCCTTGCCGGCTGTTCCTCACCAGCCGGGAATTCGAATCAAACATCCGCACAGGCCAACGTTGCCAATTCTTCGAACAGTGCTCCGAAGGACAACGTCGAAGAATTCGCCGATCTCGTCCGTCTTCCGGTACCGCCCCAGGAGGTCGCGTGGAAAGAGATCGAGGGAAAGGGTGTTACGGCCGTCGTTAGGTTCTCGGATGAGGATGCCGAAAAGGTCGCTTCCGAAGTTGCCAAGAACGGGCAGCCGACCCCTGAGACGCTCACGGTTGAAAGCTGGTACCCAAGCGAATTGCTCGCACAGAGCGAGATGTCCGGCGAGGCGACGATCAAAGGCCAATCTTATCCGGCGGCACCGTTTCTTAATCCGCCTTACACGAAGGGAAAGATCACACGGATCGAGAACACCGACTACTTTATTCTTCAGATCTCCTCGTAGCGTTTCAACTTCCGATACAGTGTCGAGAGGTCGATGCCGAGAATGTTCGCAGCCTTGGCCTTGTCCTCGCCGACGCTGTTTAGCACTTCTATCAGATATCTACGCTCGACTTCTTCCAGCGTTGGACGAAAGCCATCCAGATCGCGTATGGGGTATTGATGCGACGACGCCTCGCGGATCTTAGCCGGCAGGCTCGCCGCATCGATCTCCGAACCGCTGAGGATGAATGCTCGCTCGACCGCGTTCTCCAGCTCCCGAACATTACCAGGCCAATCGTAGTTCGCCAGCGCTGACAGCGCATCGCGGCTCACGGGTTTTTCGTCGGAATTTTGATTTCGCGCCGCCTTTGCTACGAAGTGCTTTACGAGCAGGGGGATGTCTTCGCGGCGGTCTCTAAGCGGCGGCACGGGAAGCTCGATCACGTTCAGACGATAGAACAGGTCTTCACGAAATCGGCCGGCGGCCACTTCTTCCTCGAGATTCTTGTTTGTAGCGGCGATGATCCGGGCGTCGAACTTAACCGCCTTCGCCGAGCCGACGGGTGTTACCTCGTGCTCCTGCAACGCACGCAGCAGTTTCACCTGAAGCGAGGTTGGCATTTCTCCTACCTCATCGAGAAACAGCGTGCCGCCGGACGCGGATCGGAAAAGTCCCGGCTTATCCGAAACGGCTCCCGTAAACGAGCCCTTCGTATGTCCGAAAAGCTCGCTCTCTAGGATCGATTCCGGAAGAGCTCCGCAATTCACCGCGAGAAAGGACGACGAGCTTCGACTGCTGTTCAGATGGATCGCGCGTGCGACCAGCTCCTTCCCCGTACCGCTCTCGCCCTGGATCAGAACGTTCGCATTGGTATTGGCAACCTTCTGGATCAGTGTGAAGATCCGCTGCAGACTTTCACTGTTTCCGACAATGTCGGCGAATGCATATTGCTTGTTCAACTCGCGCCGGAGCGCGCGGTTCTCGCGAAACAGCTCGCGGTGCTGGATGGCGTTTCGAATCGTCTGCAGCAGATCTTCATTTACAAACGGCTTGGTGACGTAGTCGTATGCGCCCTTCCGTAGGGCGGCAACGGCCGAATCCACTGACGAGTACGCAGTTATGATAACGACGAGCGCGTCCGCGTCGATGCTCTTGATCCGGTCCAGTAATTCGATCCCATCCATGCCCGACATTTTGATATCGCTGATCGTCGCGGATATGTCGTGATCGCCAAAAGCCGCGAGCGCGGACTCGGCGCTGTCCGCACTGACCACCTCGTAGCCGGCACCCTCCAGCAGCTTGCGGAGGATGGTGCGCATTATCTCTTCGTCTTCAACAACCAGGATTTTGTGCTGCCTCATAGGTAAGTCGAGTTCAGTCTAGCATAAGGTTTTATCCTTTATTCGCTTTCGTGTTAGCATCGAAATGATTCTCTCCTAGCTCAAATCCATGCGGTTTTACGGCCTAATCATTCTCACAATAGTTCTCGGTCTGTCCTGCG
The DNA here is from genome assembly GCA_946480545.1 of uncultured Acidobacteriota bacterium. The sequence goes on along the minus strand of CAMLKY010000078.1, from coordinate 1,581 downwards.
TAGCCGCACGCGCCCAGCAGACGAATCCCGTCGATCGACAGGTCGCAAACCCGATCACCGATACACCGAACATCAATCCGGTCTCGCCACAGCAGAGCATCACGCCGCCGAAAAAGCCCGGTTCGCCTTTGGACCCCGAAGCTGTCGATGGGGACATAGTGGTGTATTCGGAAAAGCAGACGGTCGAGGGCGAAGAGGGAAAAAGGATCCTGATCTACACCGGCAATGTCGATGTCCGTTACGGGATCTACCGGATGCAGGCCGACAAGATCACTCTTTACGAGGCGGACAACCGGATGGTCGCCGAAGGCAGTGTCGTCTTCGACCAGGGCGACGACCAGCGAATTACCGGCGCACGCGCTGTCTGGAACCTGAAGACGAAGCTTGGAACGTTCGAGGATTCGACGGGCTTCACGAATCAGACAAACGACGGGACTGTTATCTACTTTACGGCGGAGAAAGTTGAACGTGTAGCTCTGGATGAAGTCGTAGTCACGAAAGGGAAGTTCACCGCTTGCGAAGAGGCGGTGCCGAAATGGTCGTTCACGGCCGACGAGGCGCGGATCAAGATCAATAACAAGGTCAAGCTCAAGAACGCTAAGTTCCGCGTCAAGGATGTGCCGCTCGTCCCGTTGCCGTATGCAACTATCCCTATCAAGGAGCGCGATAGGCAGTCGGGATTCCTGACTCCAACGTTCGGATTCTCAGGCAACAAGGGATTCCGTTTGTCCGGTGCGTACTTTCAAACGCTGGGGCGATCGGCCGACGTCACTATCCGCGGCGATCTTTTCACACAGAGGGGAATCGGGTACGGTGCGGATTTTCGGACGCGTGCGAATTCTCGGTCGTTCTTCAACTTCGGCTTCTATGCCGTAAAGGACCGCATCTTCGGGGCGAGCGATAGCCCCGAGACTCCCGACCAGGGCGGCTCGATCGTCTATGCCGAAGGTGTTCATTATTTTCAAAACGGATTCACCGCGGCGGCGGACGTTCGTCTGACATCGAATCTCGCTTTCCGTCAGGTTTTCTCGGATGGCATCCAGCAGATCATCTCGCCGATAGAGGTCTCGCAGGCGTTCGTAAACAAGAGTTGGGACAACTACGAGCTGAATCTGCTCGCACGTTCGCAGGTCATATCGATCCCGAACGTTCGTGTGAAAACACGTAACCTCCCAAGCGTCCATTTTGAAAAACGTCCGTCGATGCTCTCGTTTCTGAAACCGCTTTACTTTTCCTTTCAAGCGAGCGCCGAAGGCGTATTGAGGCGCGAGGATGTTGACGACCTGAGCGCTTATCAGGACGCGACGGGTGGCGACCCGACGGTCATGCCGAACATCGGGCAACGCTTCGATGTATTTCCGCAGTTCACGCTGCCGATCAGCACCAAGTACGTAAATTTCACCGCCACCGCCGGCGGGCGCGTCACATATTATTCGACATCATTCAATGACATGCGGCGTGTCGTCGGGGACAACGTGACGCGGAAGTACGGCGAGTTCCAGTTCGACATCCGGCCCGTAGCGTTCGCGAAGAACTTTTACGGCAAGGACAACGTCTTCAGATTTCGACACGTTATCGAGC
>CAMLKY010000077.1 GCA_946480545.1 uncultured Acidobacteriota bacterium | reverse complement strand
GCGTTACTTCGCAGGTGACATTGATGCCTTCGTTCTTCGCACGTCGTACCGCTTCGATCGCCCCGCGCGTCGAAACATGTGCGATGTGGATATGCGCCCCGGTCTCCTTCGCAAGGATGATGTCGCGAACGACGTCGAGCTCCTCGGCGAGGGCGGGCATTCCTTTCAGCCCCAGCAGCAGCGAGACCTTGCCTTCGTGCATCACCCCGCCGGCGGAAAGCGATTTGTCCTCGCAATGATCCACCACCGGAAGATCAAAGTCCCGCGCATACTGCATCGCCCGTCGCATGATCCCGGCGTTCGGCACCGGACGGCCGTCGTCCGAGACAGCCACACTGCCGGCGGCCTTCATCTCACCCATCTCTGCCAGCTCGCTTCCATCCGATGACTTCGTGATCGCTCCGATGGGGAAGACGTTTGCTGATGCGGCTCGCTCTGCCTGCTCGATCATGTACCGGGTGATCGCCGCATTGTCGTTTACCGGAGACGTGTTCGGCATCGGGCAGACACTCGTCCATCCGCCCGCCACCGCAGCGGCGCATCCGGTCGCGATGGTCTCCTTATGCTCCTGGCCCGGCTCGCGGAGGTGGACGTGCATGTCAATGAATCCCGGCGCGACGAGCAGACCTGCTGCGTCGAATACCTCGCAGCCCTCCGGCGGTTTCTCGTCAGGCTTGAGCCACGCAGAAACACGCCCGTCCTCGATCAGCAGTGACATTCCTGTATTCTCGGGCGCGGCCGGATCGATCAGGTGACCGTTCGCGATAAAAAGTTTCATCTTGAATCAAAATACGGGTGGTTCGCCATGCTATAGAACCTTCTCGTCACAAAAGGCCGGAGCGCTCGGCAACCAATTCAATAATTGGGGTTATCAAACAAATCAAAAGGGTAAGCAGAAAGGCTCTGCATTGCAAATTTGTTTAGAAAATTGGAGCCCACCGACCCTTTATCCAAATTTCTCAATCTCGCATCTTCCAAAATGGGGAAGCTTTTCCCGGGTCTGTTCTCGAAACCGCAAAAGTAACCTCGAAACCTTCTGGCTTTTCGTTTGCAATAAAAACACGCGGGAGCTGAACCGCAGCTTCGAGGGATTCCCTGAGAGGGATCAAGAGGTGTTCAATTGATGCAGAGGAAGCAAGAGCCCGCTATACAGACTTAAAGCCATCGATCGCCGGCGTCCTATCGCGAAATAATCCGCCGGCAATGATGGCTTCAAGTGGCCATGAGATTGGTACCCATGAACTACCGCCATAGGCGATAGCTGTGTGGAGTATAGCACCTTTCAAATCCTTTGTAGTTCGTAAGGAGTTGAAAATGAGAAAACTACGCACGTTGTTTTTTGCACTTTTATTTCTTCCACTCTTAAACGTCGTGGCACAGGAACCGTTCGGTTCGATCGAGGGAACCGTGAAGGACCCGCAAGGCGCCGTAGTTCCAAATGCCACTATCGCGGTACGCAACCTCGCAACCAACGCGACACGCAATGCCGTGACAAACGAAGACGGTCAATATCGTTTGCTCCAGCTTCAGCCCGGCACTTACGAGGTAAAGGCGTCCGCTACAAACTTCAAACAGTCGGTTCTCGAAAGCGTTCAGGTTCAGGTCGGCCAGATCGCCGTCGCAGATATCGGTCTCGAGATCGGCGTGCCGGGAGAGACAGTGACCGTCACTCCTGATTCGGAGGCACAGATCGAGCGTTCCGACAATGCCGTATCGGGCGTCGTCGGAACACGCCAGATCGAGAACCTTCCGCTGAACGGTCGAAACTTTCTCGATCTTGCACAGCTTCAGCCCGGAACAGAACGAGTCGATGGCGGATCATTCGATCCGACAAAGGCGAACTTCACGGGCATCTCGATCGGGGGCCAGGCAGGACGCTCGACACAGATAAGCGTCGACGGCGGATCGGTAGTCGATAACGTGGTCGGCACGACTGTGCAGAATTTCTCGCAGGAGATAATCCAGGAATTTCAGGTCGGGCTTTCGAATTTTGCCCTGTCGACCGGAGCGTCGGCGAGCGGGACCGTGAACGTGGTATCGCGCTCGGGAAGCAACAAGCTCGACGGCAACGCGTTCCTATACGCCCGTGACGACAAGTTCGCTGCCTTTCCGGCGCTGAACAGGCTCGATGAGTTCAATGGGATCCCGGTTGACGCGCGAGCGACGCGCGTCCCGTTCGACCGTCAGCAGTTCGGTGGGACGATCGGCGGCCCGATCATAAAGGACCGCGTATTCTTTTTCGGAAGCTACGAGCGGAACAACCAGGACGGCTCGTCTATCTACAATCCGCTTCGTGCTCCGAGCTTTGCCGGGTTCACAGCGAATCCGTTTGACGAGACGCTTTTCACAACCAAGATCGACTGGGTCGTGAACGATAGGGCGTCTTCATTCTTCCGCTACTCGTTCAACGACAACGAAGCGATCGGACCATTTCCGCTCGGCTCGGGCATTCTGCCTCGGGAGAGCGTTAACAACATCTTTACTTCGAACGATCAGATCGTCACGAACCGCGCGCACAATTTCGTCGGCGGACTGACGTATCTGTTCGGATCGAACATCAGCAACAACTTTGTTGCGAACTTCAGCAACTTCAAGAACGCTATCGACGCGGTGACGCAGGGAGTACCCGAGATCCGGATCAATCCCGAGCAGGATTGGCGGTCGGGAACAAATGCTCTGACGCCGCAGATCACGCCCCAGAAGCGATTTCAACTTCGCGACGACCTGACGTGGGTTTCGGGACGTCACACCTGGAACTTCGGCGGCAACTATGAATGGACGTCGATCGGCGGACTGTTCACATTCGCGAACCCGGTTCGCATCCGCCTGTTCGCGATCGACGAGAATGGCGATCCTGTTCCATTTAACAGCGAGACCGATTTCCTGAACGCATACGTGCAGGACATCTCGATGGGAATCGGCGATCCGACGCTGCCGTTCAACGACGAAGGCAACACCATCAATCACCGGTTTCAGTTCTATGCGGGCGACTCGTGGAAGGTGACGCCGACGTTTACTTTGAATTACGGCCTCGCTTACCGGTACGACACCAATCTGTGGAATCACGATCTGACGCGTCCCGCGGTGATCGCTCCATTGCTCGAAGAGGGAACCGCAGCGCCGGCACGCGATAAGAACAACTTCGCGCCGCGTGTAGGCTTTGCATGGGATCCGTGGGGTGACAGCAAGACGGTGATCCGTGGCGGGTTTGGAATTTACTACGACAACGTCATCGACAATCTACGGCTGTTCGAACGGGCTGATCTGGGACCCGTCGGTGCCGAGCAATTCCTCGTCGGAACGCAGATCGTCAGTCCGCTGCTGTTGCCCTTCAACGCCGACAGCAACGGCCGGTTCGATCCGGGAGATATGACACTTGCTCAGGCGCTGGCGCTTGCACCGTCGTTGCGAGCGGATCTCGAATCACGGCTTACGGCGTGCGATCTTCCAACGGCTCTCGAATGTACGAACTCGGTCTCGGGCCCGATCTTCTCGAGCCGCTTCCAGGTTCCGTATTCGCTGCAGTACTCGATCGGAGTGCAACGCGAGCTTCCATGGAACATGATCGCCCAAGTCGATTACAACTATCGCAAGGGGCGAAATGAGGTTCAGGTGTTCGACGTCAACCAGGCGGATTCGATCGCGGGGCCGAGGCTTGGCGACGCTTTTCCGTTCCCGGTTCCGTATGCCGACTCATCCGCGTTCTCAACCTACTCGGGTTTGCTGGCCCGCGTCGACAGGCGATTTCAGAACGGATTTCAGTTCACCGCGAGTTATTCGCTGTCGAGCTTCAAAGGCTTCAACGCGGACGCGTTGGGACTCGGCGGTGCTCCGACGGATCTGAATAACCTGCGTGCCGACTTCGGTCCGACGGGTCTCGACCGTAAGCATAGGTTCGTGTTCAGCGGGATCTACGATCTCCCGTTCTACAAGAGCGATCCGTCATTCTGGAAACGGAATATTCTTGGGAACTGGACGTTCTCGCTGATCTCAACCATGTTCAGCGGCGTGCCGCAGAGCGTGTTCCTGCCGAACAACATCGATCTGAGCGGTACCGGAACGTTCGCCACATATCTGCCGGGCACTGGTCCGGGAGCTATCGGGCGTTCGATCAGGTCGGTGGCCGAGTTGAATAGTCTGATCGAGAACTTCAACAACAACATCGCCAGCCTCCCGAACACGACGGCATGTTCGTTTGACGCGACGCTCAGATGTGATCTGTACGATCAGGAGATCTTTCGGATAGCTCCGCTGCCGACAGACACCCAGATCGGCGGTGACTCATTGATCTCGCAGGACCTTCGAGTGACGAAGACCATTGCGTTCAGCGAGAAGTATCGTCTGCAGTTGATCGGTGAGGTCTTCAACCTCTTCAACATCGCGAACCTTGTGAACGTGAATGATCTGGTGCTACCGATCGAGGGAACTCCGGCGGGTGACATCAGTGGTTAAGCTTGTTCTGAATGACCGCTGAAAGCACGGAAAGCACGGAAAAAAAACCGAAGTATCCGAATTTACTTGGCGGGATAATTGGGATCGGCCTTTACTTCTCTTAGCTGCGCGAGGTGCCGGTCGCTGTGACCGATTATGAAGAGATAGCCTTGGAAGACATCCGTCTTACCCATCGGTATGTTCACGAAGCGACCGCGCATGTCATCTTTGACATTTTTCATGAAGTCGACGGTCGCCTTTCGCGTCGATTCGAAATTCGCAAGCAGATCCGGAACGGTCTTCCACCGGCCGTTGGGACGCACCTGTTCGGGAGCGGTAAATTTCTGGCCCCGGTTGGTGATGGCAAGAACTATCACCTGATCGTTGACCCGCGGGTATTCATCCTTCGCAGCAGGCACAGGCGTTTTCATTCCGGCATCGATGATCATTCCCCGAAGCGCGTTTTCCACCACGATGATGTGCTCAGCTATCTCGCCGATCGTCCAGCGTCCTTCCGCAGCGCGAAAGTTCAACTGAGCGTCGGACAGTCCGGTGAGTTGCTTCACGAACTCTTCACGCGTCTCATTCGCATACTTGAGCGCGAACTCGCGATCTTTTTCGGTAAAGGTCCTCGGTGCCGGAGCTTGTGCTGCGGCACCGGCGGTCACGAGCAAAAGAAGAACTAGCGCTGATGCGAGAGATGAGAATTGAATGTTTTTCATACTGCCTCCAGTTAATCCAACAGTGTATCGGCCCCTTGTTTATGTCTTTTGTATAACTTCCGTGTTCATGCTCTATACGGAAGCTGGAACCATGAAGTTACACAAAATCACACCAAGAGGAAGAGGTCTCTAACCGCCCATGCTCCCACCAGTCGCAAGATAAAGCACCGCCATCCGTACGGCGACTCCGTACTTCACCTGATCGAGTATGAGCGAGCGCGAGCTGTCGGCCACGTCCGAGGAGATCTCGATACCGCGGTTCATCGGACCCGGGTGTAGAACTATTGCGTCCTTCTTTGCCAGATCGAGACGTTCGTTCGTTAAGCCGTAATGGATGGCATACTCACGAAGCGTCGGGAAGTAAGCCGAGTCCTGCCGCTCGCGTTGGATGCGGAGGATCATCACGACATCGGCTCCGCGGATGGCGTCCTCAACTCGCGGAACAACTTCCAATTTTGGATTTTGGATTTTGGATTTCGGATCGTCCGAAGTGCCGTCGTCCACCAAGTGCGCAAAGTCACTCGGAACCAAGGTGCCTGGTCCGACTACGCGGACCTTTGCTCCTAGCTTGGTTAGAAGATGGATATTCGAGCGGGCTACACGGCTGTGGAGGATGTCTCCCACGATCGCCACTTCCAGTCCCTTGATCTTTTTCTTATGCTCGCGGATCGTCATCGCATCGAGCAGCGCCTGCGTCGGATGCTCATTCGCTCCGTCACCCGCGTTCACGATCGCCGCCTTGCTGACTTTGGCAAGTTGGTGCGGCACGCCCGCACTTCCGTGGCGCACGACGATGCAGTCCGGCTGCATGGCGTCGAGATTCAAGGCCGTGTCGAGCAGCGTTTCGCCCTTTGCGAGACTGGACGAAGACACGCTGATGTTGACCGCGTCCGCCGAGAGACGTTTCGCTGCCAGCTCGAAGCTTGTCCTGGTTCGAGTGGAGTTTTCGAAAAAGAGATTGATGACCGTCTTACCGCGAAGCGTCGGCACCTTTTTTATTTCGCGAGCATTGATCTCGCGAAAATTCTCAGCCGTGTCGAGGATGCCGGTTATCTCCGCGGCAGAAAGGCCGCGAATCCCCAGCAGGTCCCTACGCTTGTATGGCTTCTCCATTCTATCGGGCGTGGCTTTCTTCGTGTCGTTTCGTGTGATTGGTGTGATTCGTGGTTATCAGCTTTGAAGACCAGACCAACTAAATACACGAAGCACACTAAACTGGTCCGCTCGGACAAAAAAGCAAGGCTTCTCACCTTGCTCCGCAATCTTCTAGGACATTGTGTAAATGCCGACCGCCTCGACATCGTCGTATTCTTTCAGCATCACCTTAATGATCTCGGTGTGTTTGGTCGGTACGACCTTTCCGACAAAGTCCGCCTGGATCGGCAGTTCGCGATGTTCGCGGCCGCGGTCAATGAGGACGGCGAGTTGGACCTTGCGCGGCCGACCGAAATCCATCAACTGATCGAGCGCCGCGCGGATCGTGCGGCCTGTGTACAGAACGTCATCAACCAGAACGATGATCTTTCCCTCAATGTCATCGTCGAGCTCGGTACGATTTACGATCGGGTTTGCCCCGACCGTCGACAGGTCGTCGCGGTAGAGTGTGATGTCAATGATGCCGTACTGCGGCCGCTGGCCTTCGAGGGACTCGATCTTTTCGACGATCCGCTCAGCGAGCGGAACGCCACGACGCCGAATCCCGACGATGTACAGGTCCTTTGCTCCCTGGTTTTCTTCGACGATCTCCGACGCAAGACGCGACAAAGCCCGCTTCATGCGGGCACTATCCATTATTCGGGATTTCTCGACCAGGTTGAATTCGTCTGCCATTCGAGTGCAAATCGTAGCAAAGCACGGCATGAAGTTCAAAGACCAAAGCCTGTTGGCTTCGGATATTCAATAGGTTCATTTACCATCTACGATTTAGCGATGGCTGGCATTTACGAAGATTGGATCCGACGGGCGATGTTCGCACTCGATGCCGAGACGGCACACGAGCTTGGTTTGAACGCGCTACGGATCGGGCTCGCGACCGACTTTGCCCAGCAAAAGGCGCGGCAGCGGTATGCACCGGGCAGTGCGACGGCCGTCGAGCGTTTCGGTTTGAGATTCCCAAGCGTGATCGGTGTCGCCGCCGGTTTCGATAAGAACGGGATCGTGGTAGATCAGCTTGCATCACTCGGCTTCGGTTCTGTCGAAGTGGGTACGGTGACGCTCGAACCGCAGAAGGGAAATCCCAGGCCGAGGCTCTTCCGATTGCCTGCCGACCAGGGACTTATCAACCGCCTGGGATTCAACAATGACGGAGCGGCTGTCGTCGCCGCGCGCCTGAAGCACATCAAGCGACGTTGCATTGTTGGCGTCAATATCGGCAGAAACAAGGACGTTTCAAACGAATCGGCGGTGGAGAACTACCTGGGCGCATTCGATCTCGTCTACGACGTCGCTGACTACATCGCTGTAAATGTGTCGTCTCCGAATACGCCAAATCTTCGCGAGCTGCAGAAGGACGAGAGTCTCGAGAGCCTTCTCAAGGCGCTGCAGGAAAGAAACAGAACTCTGGGTGGCAAACCGCTGCTCGTCAAGATAGCTCCTGATCTGGAAGAGCGCGAGATCGAGAAGACAGTCGACGT
>CAMLKY010000076.1 GCA_946480545.1 uncultured Acidobacteriota bacterium | reverse complement strand
GAGACATCTGGAGAGATCTCGCCGTATGATATCGGGCGAATCGAGCGAGCCGGTTTTGGCGAAGCGATTCCGACGACCGAGCCGGAGACGCAACAGCCACCTCTGGATTACTGGGACAAACGTGGTGGCACACACAACCCTGAATACGGAGGATGCTCGAATAAGCCGCAATCACTGGGTCTAGCCGGACCTATGCCGTGTAATCCATCGGAGAGCTTCGTGGGTTATCTCCAGAGCGTATACGGCCCGAATATCGTGTTGCTCCTTCAGGACCTGGGTGGCTTGGGAAGCGGAATCGTTGGCGCGGATGGAGAGTCGGACGACGGACCATCGATCCAAGGCTTGCGTCTGGTTCGCGATTCTAATGGGTTTGGGGTTGGCGATTTCAGGTACTCGTGGGTCTTGGATGACCGACGGCTTAGGGGATTTGACAAGCGGGGTGGCCCCTACATCAAACATCCCGAGCGCAGTCGCATTCGGGTTATCCTGAGCTCGTGGCACGACGTCGCTAGAAAATTTCTGAAAACGAATCCTAGCTGCTTGTCTTTCATTGAAGGCCTTCTCGCTCAGCTCCAAGCCGATACTGGCGTCCGCCTTGAGGGAGACATTTTTGATTTTATCGATGAGATGGAGAGGTCGGGAACGTTGCGGGAGTACCCGGGCGGAGGTAATCCAGACGGATCCTATAACACGGCCTTCGGAGAGGCATATGCGATGGACTACGGGAGTCCTGGCTGGGGCTTTAGGTTAGTCTATCAGACGCACGGCCAGAGGGGCACGCAAATGGAGAATAACAATGCTGGTGTTTATGTACAGGAACTTGTTCATTCGATGACGCTGTCGCGCGTGCCTTAAACCGCATGGGCCTAGCCGTGACCTTGGACGAGTTTGATCGGCTCCCGGAGAATGACAGGTTACCGAGGTATCCAAACGGCCAAATTCAGTTTCGGGCAAGTCGACTATGGCATCCCATAGCTGACTTTATGTGTGGAAATTCAACCTCAAAGCCCTTGGGCATGCGGAGATGAAAAAGAATATGAAGCAACATAAATTCTCGTTGATACAAGTCATTTTACTCGTAGGGTTGCTAGCGGCGGCTCACACGACGGTCACTGCCTGTGGTTGTCAACCGGCGTCTGACTGTAGAACCTACATGAGATCGAAAGCGATCTTCTTGGCCGTGGCGAGCGAGGTAATCGAGGATCCGGTCGAAGCTACAACCAGAATCACGTTCAAGGAGCAGAAAAGCTTTAAGGGCGCAACAACTGAGAATACTCGTAAGTTAACGTTTCACAGCGGCACTTGTCGAAAACCTTTTAAGCAGGGTGAAGTGTATCTTGTTTTTCAGGAGAACCAACCAATTCAATCTATCTGCAACCGGACCGCGCTCGCCGCCGAAGTGGCCCCTACTTTGGATTTCCTGAAGCAGATAGAGAGTGGGAATTTTCGCGAACAGCTCACCGCAGTGATTACCGGTCTCTCGGCGGACGAGATGAATAAAGCGGAAATCTGGGTAAACGACTACAAGGACTCGTTGGAGCCACTCTCACCTCAGGTTGCAGAATTTTCATTTGGACAGCCCAAATCAACAAAAGCCCAGGTTCGAATGCGATTCCCGTTCCGCGCCGAAGTCCGGGCAACCGACGGGCTTGTGGTTTTGACGCCCGCTATGAAGGTGTACAGTGAAGGTGAAACAACCACAGTGGAGTACGAGGTGGACCTGGCTTGTGTGGTTTGCGACTCACGGCGAATCGAGCTAATTAGATAATCTTGGCAGTTAGCGTTTACCAACGTAAGCGTATGTTCACGTTCGCTTGCCCAAGCTGGAAGCATCGGAGCGTCGCTCAAGTCGCTATGATCGGATGTGATCTTCGGACAAGAAGTTCTCAGACGAAGATTGTGATGCAAAAATGTCTAGGATTGTCGGTGGGGTAGCGATGGCTATGGATGCTCTCGGTGATATCAACACACCGCCGACGAACCCAGGTGTCTCGAGAAGCCGAACACCTCATAGTGCACAATAGTGCACAGGCTCGGAATGATTTATCCGCAATGGTGAAACTGCTCGAATACGATGAGAAAACCGGTACCCGAGCACCTGGTCGTACGAGACCGAGTACTACATCTACTCCTCGGTCACCGGCGAAAAGATCACCGAACATGACTCCACCGGCCAGTGGCGAAAACGAAACGTATACCTCAACGGCACCGCCATCGCTGAGCAGACACCGGGCGGCGGCGTAGTCTTCAAACACACCGACCCAGTCGCCGGCAGCGTGATGCAGACAGAAACTGCGGATGAGACCGGCGAATGGCGAGGTTCGGTCTCGAAAGTTAAATGTCGGAGATGCGGTTAATGCGAAACGACTTGGTGAGAACTTGGGTTCTTATAGCGTTGGTTCTAACGGTGGCGGGTCTGGATTTCGCAGCCGCACAAAAGAAGGATCCGAAGCGGCCTGACTTTGGGTGGGACTTGCCGGACGAACCGTTCTCGTGTGAGATGAATGCCGCTTATTTGGACCATCTCGGGAACCGGTTAACGGAGATGACGACCGACGGCAGAGTTTTGATTATTGTTTCGCGACCCGGCCGAGGAGAGAACTCCGGGGCGATTCTGGATCGCCGATTACATAACGCTGTTCAATACTACGTCGACCATGCTGTTATCCCTCGGCAGAAGATAGTAGTCGCGAAGGGAACTCGCGTGCAGGACGGGTATGGCAGGCTCGAATTCTATCTCGAGGGGCGACTGGCTGGAGTTCTCTTGATGGCGAAAGGGCGAGATTTGTGTGTCGATTGTTGTGGTACGGGTGATCGAAACTACTACCCGCAGAAATCCCGAACCAGAAGAGGTCGAAACCGAAATTAGCTGATCGGCTTTAGGTGTCCTTGGAACAAGGTGGTCCAGGGATAACGGGCGTTCAATTTTAGATTTTGGATTTTGGATTGGAATTCTGATCCGCATCATTCGCGCGAACCCGCGGCGAAAGATCCTGATCCGCGTCATCTGCGGTCAACTGCGCCGGCCTAGTCTCTGCTTTGGATTGGGAGAAAGGTCGTCGCCACGGTTTTCGACCACTAAAAAAGGCTGCCCGAAAAGTCGGGCAGCCTTCTTCATTTCTACAACAGTCAGACAACTCTTACGGTTTCGGGCTTGCGGCCGGGGCCGGTTCTTCGCCTCGCTTCTTGAGCTGCGGCGGGCCGTCGGAGCTGGAGCTGCCTTTGTCGGTGTCCGGATTCTCGGTTGACTCCGGCTGGCGTCGTTTGAGCGTCGGCTTCTGATTGCCGTCCTCATCTATGTCGATCGTGACACCCGCCTTCGCGTTCGTGATCTTCAACAGGTGAGCCTTCACACGCTGAAATTCAGAGGTGCTGATCACGTACTCTTCTTTTTCCGGAAAACGGGCGACAAGGGCGAGGCTCGCGTCGCGGCGATCGACATTCTGCGGATGCGTCGCGAAGATCTTCGAAAGCGTTCCAGGCTTTTTCTTGTTCTTTGCGTTCAGCTTCTCGAACATCGTCGACATGGCGGTCGGATCGTAACCCGACGCGTAGAGATACTGAACGCCGAGTACGTCGGCCTCGGTCTCCGCACCCCGGCTGAACTGCAGGAAGCTCATCAACTGTGCAAATCCACCGGCGTTCTGGGCGATCGTGCTGGCGATGCCGCCGCCGAAGATGATCGTTCCGAGCAGGCCATACTGGATCGCCTGCATCTTGCCCTGGTTCTCCATCGCGTGACGAGCGGCGACGTGTGCGATCTCGTGGGCCATGACGCCGGCGAGCTCAGCTTCGTTATCCGCGGCGAGGATCAAGCCTTTGTTCACAAAGAAGAATCCGCCAGGCAGTGCGAACGCGTTGACCTCGTCGCTGTCGATGACCTTGATCGTGAACGGGATCTTCGCATCCGAATGCAGGACGACGTTCTGACCGACGCGGTTCACGTACTCGGTGACGATCGGGTCTTCAACCAGCTTAGCCTGCTGCTCGACTTCCAATGCGAGCTGCCGTCCAAGTGCTACCTCTTTTTCCTGAGAGCCGCCAAGCCACCCAAAAAGCTTATCGGTGCCGCTGTTGATCTTTCGCTTGCCGATCTGTGTCGGATCTTCCTTTGTCGAAAGAGCTTTCGGAGCCGAGGCCGTTTGCGGTTTGGACTTCTCGTCCTTCTTCGATGCTTTCGGTTTCTTCTCCTGCTTCGCGTCGCTGGAAGCCTGGGCGGCAACTGAAGCGGGGAAGAAGGTGATCGCGCTCAGAGATACGGCGGTTGCGAGAGCAAACGCGCTTATTTTACGGACTGATTCTTTGTGCATCTATGCCTCCGGAATTCCTACTAACTCGGATGAGGTAATCTTAAACCCTGTCTATGTTCGAAATCAACGACCATTTTGATGCATTAAATTGGGCTAAAGTTGTGATGTCGAACGAAAAAAAGTCCCAAGTCCGGGCCCAAGTCCCAGTCCCGAGTCCCGGATCGCAAGTAGCGCGGCCGGGTGGGGCCGATTCGGAGGATCATCCAGTCGACGAGGGTGAAACCACCCCATTTCCTGTCGCCGAAGGCGACGTAGCATTAAAGCCTAGGGTTGAATGAGCGAAGCGAATGAAACCCTGGGTATATCCGGATCAATTACCGTCGCTGAAAGCGACCCGCCCATCGCTGCTCGCTTTCAGCGAGCGATTCCTTCTTCGACCTCACCCAGGGTTCAGCCGAAGCGGCTCTACCCTGGGCTTTAATGTTATGTCGCCTTCAGCGACAGGACGCTCCGAGGCGCTCTCGGGCGCTTTGCGACTTGCGACCTCGGACTCACGTTGGAACTCCGGACTCGGGACCTGGGACTCACGTTGGGACTTGGGACTAGGGACTAGGGCCTTTTGGGGGGCTTATGTAGAAAACCCTTTATTTTCCGAGCACCAAACTGCTAAAATACTTCGGGCGACCGGCCCGCGCTGACTGGTCGCGACCTTTCACCCGATCAATTCAACCTTCAACTCGCTGCCTTCCCGGCCTGATCAGATGAAAACAACCCAGGAAAAAGTCAAAGATGTAGTCGAGGTTCGTGCTCACAAGAGCCTTCGTGACTTTTCGGCCGATCCGGCCGAGACCGTAGCCGCATATTACTTCACCGACGGGACCGCCGAGTTGATGGCGAAATGGCTCGACCGCGTGGCCAGCGTCGCCGCCGACGATGGGGCCGCTTTCGCTCTGGCCGGCTACCGTGGCGTCGGCAAAAGTCATTTCCTCGCGACCCTGGGTGCCCTGGTGGCTCACCCCGAATTACGGTCCCGGGTGCTGGATCCCCACGTCGCTGCAGGTGCACACCGCCTCATGCGACGGCATTATCCCGTGACGTATGTACGCCGGGGCCTTCACGACACGCTGCAGCAGGAGTTCACCGAAGCTATAAAACAGAGTCTCGATGTCGACTGCTCGAAGTACGGCTCGGTTTCGGAGATCCTGAAAGCAGCCTCCCAGAAAACCGGTGAGCTGCCGCTGATCGTCCTCATCGATACCGCATACGAACGCGGAGCCCGCGTTACGCGGGACGATGGTCCGTTCCTGAGCGAGATCGCGGAAGCTGCGAAGACGTTGAATGTGTTCGTCGGAGTCGCCCTCGATGACGACATCGCCGGAGCCGACGGTTCTAACCTCGGGATCTCGCGAAGCTTCTCGATCGACTATCTCGATCAGGAGCACCTCTACAAGGTCGTAAACACTTACGTATTTCCTAAAAGCCCGCAGGCCGGGCCTGCTCTCTCAAATATTTACCGGTATTTCCGCGAGGTCCTGCCCAGCTTTCGCTGGAGCGAACAGCGTTTCGCCGCACTTTATCCGATGCACCCCGCGATCCTCGAGGTCGCGCCGTTCGTCCGGCTGTATGTTCACGACTTCGCCCTGCTCGGGTTTGCTTCGACCGCCGCCGAGCGAATTCTGGGAAGGCCGGCGAATTCACTGATCGGTCTCGACGAAGTTTTCGACAGCGTCGAAAAAGCGCTCCGAAAGATCCCGGACCTTAAAGAAGCCTTCGCGGCCTACGACCATCTCAACACCGAGGTCGTAGGCAAGATCCCGATCCTCCGCAGGCTGCAGGCGAAGCTGATCCTGAAAGCGTTGCTCGTACTCTCGCTCGACGGACAGGGAACTACCGGGGCCGAGATCAGTGCTGCGATGCTGATCTTTGACGAGGAAGATCCGGAACGAGCCGTCAGCATCGTCGATGATCTGATCCGCAAGTTCGCCGACGAGCTTCCGGACGATATTCAAATACTCGCCGAAGACGGCCGCGAGACCCGATACGGATTCCGCGTCAGCAGCAAGGACAGCCTCAACCAGGCGCTTGCAGCCGCTATCGAGGATGTCCCGCCGGACGTCGTTCAGAAAGTGCTTCGCCGTCTCGTTCAGGAACGCTTCGCCGACTGTTCGCTCTCGAGCGGAACCGACGCCGACAGGAAAGACTGGATGGATTGCCATGTCGAATGGCGCGGCGGAGTCAGGCGCGGCCGCATCTTCTGGGTCGAGGACGACACCGTCGATATCCAGCAGCACGCAGCCTCACCCGATCTGCAGATGGATTGGGAGGTGGTGATCGACCTTCAGAAATCCGGCCAGGGTGTTTTCGATGCTGCCTCCGGAGTGTCGCGTGTCTTCTGGAAGCCGGATGAGCTCCGAAAAGAAGAGATTGAGGCCATCCTGCGCTACTACGTTCTCAGCACGAGGACCGAGCTACGTGAGGAATTCAATGAGCAGATCCGGGCGTCGCTGCACTCACATGCCGTCCGCGTCGGAAAGATCGCGAACAGGATCTTCCTCGAGGATGCGAAGCTTGAGATCGCCGGATTCGATTACAACTGCACCGACGAGGCCCGTTCGGCACAGACCCTCGCCGAGCTGTTCTCGGTAATGCTCGATCCGTTATTCGAGACCCGTTACCCCGAGCATCCCATCTTCGAGCAGCGGCTCGGGATGAACGAAGTTGCCGCACTCGTTGCCGATCTATACGACAATTCACGCCGCGGTACGCCTGAGGTGCAGAACCTGGCTCGCATGTTCGCGCTTCCGATGGGCCTTGTGACCGAGGAAGAAGGTCAGCTTGTGCCCCAGCCCGACGAAACATTGTCATCGGTACCCATCGCAGCCGAGGTGCTACAGAAGGTTGGAAGCGTCAAGAACGGTGACGCAGTCTCGTTGAAAGAGATCTACGAGCACTTCCGCCAGGAGCCGCGTGGACTTGTACGAGAAGCTCAGCATCTGCTTCTGACCGCGCTTGTTGCTCAACGGCAGATCGATTTTGTGACATCGAAAGGCGATCGCATCAACCAGCGTTCGCTCGACCTGCGCATTATCTGGGACGATATCGTCGGCGTGGCAAAGCCCGCCGGACCGGACTACTCCGCAAAGAAGCTCGCTCGGTGGGCAGTACTCGTCTCGGGTGACGACTCGCTGAAGGCGTTCGAAAGCGATGAAGGCCGTGCCGCGTTGCGATCGGCGCTTGAGAGTTGGCATACCGCATGGGTCCGAGACCGCGTCCTTCGCCGATTCAACGAATTGCCCGACGACATCCTGAATGAAAGGATCTGGGTCATGGCATCCCGCTGCGCAAAGATGCTGGGAGCGACTGCCGATCACATCAAGACGGCGCTGGACGGTAGTATCACGCTCGAGGAATGTATTAACCGCATCGCCGACATGTTCTCGGACTCGGAAGAGCAGTTCCAACGCGCGCAGAGCGAGTTAGTTGTTGTCGACAGCTTTATCAAGGGAACCCCCGAGCGTGCTGAGGTGCTTTCCTATCTTTCGGGTTGTGA
>CAMLKY010000075.1 GCA_946480545.1 uncultured Acidobacteriota bacterium | reverse complement strand
CGGGCACGACAAGTTTCACTTCGATGACCGTGAGGTAGCCGCGGACGCCCTTCGTGATCGGAGAGATCGTTAGACAGGCGTCTCTTCGTTGTGCATCGCAACAAAGTTTGAAAGGAACTCCTTTTGCGCTTCGGTCAGGCCAAGGAAGTGAACAGCGAATCCGATCTCATAGACAAAGTTTGCGACCTGTCCAAGGAACTCCACTTTCATTCCATCGCTCAAAGGAACAAATATCTTGACGAGCTCGCCGTCCGACACATCGACTTCCGTGAGAACAAAACACCCCTCTTCGCTTATGTCGCTCAGTGTCCCCGTACGCCGGCCAAAGTGGTTCTCCCACTCGACGTCTATATGCACCGCGTAACGTCGGCTCCGCCGTCGATCGTCACCTTTTCTTCTATCGATTTCAGACATACTATTCATCGCCTGGCACGTCGTCACGCACCACATCACTTCTATTAGTTAAGTAGTAATAGACCGGCAATCCCAGAAGAATGAGGCCGATGCCGAGAAATGACTCAGTGGGCGCGGTCATTATCGTGTTGACCAGAAGCCATCCAGCGACGAGGAGAAAAACGATGGGTACGAGCGGATATCCGAAGGTCCGGTACGGCCGTTCGGCGTCGGGATGACGGCGGCGAAATACGAATATCGATGAGCCGATCAACGCATAGAATATCCACGATCCGAAGACCACGTAGTTGGTAAGCGTGTCGAACGATCCCGACAGCGCGAGGACCGTGGCCCAAATACCCTGGAAGATCACCCCGTTGATAGGCACTGCTTGAATAGAGAGCTTCTTAAAACTGTCGACCATCAAACCGTCGTGGGCCATCGCATAAGGTATCCGGGACGCGCTCAGGATCGAGGTATGGAGCGTTCCCAGCGATGAAAGCATGAGCCCGACTGCAAAGATAGCCAGCGCGATCCCTGTTCCGAGGCTAAGGATGTCTGCACCGAAGAACTTCGCCACGACAGTCGCGGCAACCGATGAATCCTTGGAGACTGACGCGACAGCCGTGGGATCAAGGACGTAGAAATATGACGCGTTGATACCGACGTACAAAAGAATAACAAGTAGCGAGCTGCCGATGATCGCTATCGGGATATTGCGGTTCGGATCTTTCACCTCACCCGCGACGTACGAGAGGTTGTCCCAGCCATCGTAGCCCCAGAGCGCGCCGAGCATCGCTGCTCCAAAACCCGCGAGGAACGTATACTCAGCCGCTCCGAAACGAACTGAGGCGTTGACACCTTCGCAGGCTCCGGTTGTATCGGTCATCGAGAAAAACTCAAAGCTCCCACCCGTAACAAAGAGGAACGCACCAAGTCCGACAAACATCACGAGTGCGATCTTGATGAATGTCAGTGCCGCGGCGATCTGACCGCTCATCGAGACTGAGAGACAATTCAGGGTCGTGAATATCGCGATCACGACGATCGCGACGAGTTGTAGAGAAGTGATCTCGTACGGGTAGCCGAAGATCGATGTCTGCAGGATCGTCTGGTTCAACCCGCCGCCAAGATAATCGTTCAGAGCGATCGCGAACACACTCGCCACGCTCGCCTGCGCACCTGTTCGGGCGATGAACATCGACATCCAGCCGAACAGAAAACTCGACAGTCGACCGTAGGAATCCCGAAGAAATACATACGGCCCGGCTGCGTGCGGCTTCATGGCTGTGAGTTCGGCGTACGTCAATGCACCGGCGAGAGACAACAGGCCGGCTGCTATCCAGGCCATGATGACCCAGGTTGGACTTCCAACGTTACAGGTCATGACGCGTGCTTTTAGGAACACGCCGGTGCCGATGACGTTTCCGATGATGACCGATATCGCCGCAATTAGTCCGAGACCTCTTATGAGGGTCTGTCTTTCAATCGTGTTCGGATCCATATGTTAAGGAGAGAGAAGGTTGGCAGTATGTTACGTGAAAATCGTCAAGATGTCAGCAAACGGGACGGGGTTCGCGCGAGTGCGCGCGTGCTAGAATCGACGCCGTGATCGAGCTTGACCTTTCGGCGGACAAACTAGTCTCTGCACTCGTGCAAATGTCCGAGCATGAGACGGTTTGCATCCTCGATAGCTGCGGTGTCGGTCATCTTGGCTCGCATCTGCTGGTCGCCGGGATCGAGCCGGTGAAAGTCGTTGAGTTCGCCGACGATGATCCGGATGAAATACTACGAACGCTCGATGAACTCTCCCAGGATAAAGCCGCGATATTCACCCTGTCATACGAGTTCGGAGCAAAGATCATCGGCATACAAGTTCATCACGCCAGTGCGGAGCCCGACGTCTTTCTCGCAATATTCGATTCGCTCATATTCCACGACTACGATTCCGGGAAAACCTTCCTCGCCGGCAGCGGGACCCACTGCGAGCTGATATCGAAGCGGCTCTCTGAAGACCGCAGATCGATCGGGAATATTGGGAAAGATCCGGGTGTGCTCGCCAACTTCACACGGGCCGAATACATATCGGCGATCGAGACGATAAAAGAGCGCATCCGGTCCGGCGACACGTATCAGACAAACCTGACGCAGCAGATGACTTGCGAAGTGCCCGGGGCTGCGACAGCCGGCGACATATTCCTAAAGCTCCGTCGCGATCACCCTGCACCATTCGCAGCATTCCTGCGACGCGAGAATTCCGCTGTCGTGTCAGCTTCGCCGGAGCGGTTCTTTCGAACTACCAGCGCGGGCGAGATCGAATCGTCACCGATCAAGGGAACGCGCCCGAGAGGCGATTCACCAGCCGCAGATGAAGCTCTTCGGCGTGAGCTTCAAAACAGCTTGAAGGATCGGGCTGAGAACACCATGATCGTCGACCTGATACGAAACGATCTCGGACGCGTTTGCGAGTTTGGAACTGTGGTTGTTGAAAAGCTGTGCGACGTCGAAGAACATCCGACGCTCTTTCACCTTGTATCGACCATCCGCGGTACGCTCCGCAAAGACACTAAATTTTCCGACATCCTGCGGGCAATGTTTCCATGCGGATCAATAACCGGTGCACCGAAAATGAGCACGATGCGGATCATCGATGACCTTGAGCCGGACGCCCGCGGTCTGTCGATGGGATCGATCGGGATCCGTTTCCCACGCGGATGGGGAATCGAAAGTCTAACGGGCAATACCGATCTTGACCTGAGCGTTGCTATCCGGACGATGGTCGTGCGCGATCGCAGGGTTACGTTCAACGTCGGTGGAGGCATCGTCATAGATAGCGATGCGTCTGATGAATACGAGGAGTCCCTTCTCAAGGCCCGGGCCCTCCTTCGAGCGCTCGCGACAAGCGATCACCGTTGACCGCGCTGGAACTTTTCGGAGACGGCGGTGTCTATAGTCGTGGAATCCGGTAAAGGAGGAACACGATGTCCAAGCCCGAGATCAATGTCACGCCTCTGATCGACGTCCTGCTTGTTTTGCTGATCATCTTTATGGTGATTACGCCGATAAAGCCGAGTGCTTTTAACGCCCGGATCCCAAGGGAACCTACCGACGATCCGCTCGTGTTGGCGCCGCCCTTGACCTTAGTTGTCGTGATGAACGCAGATTCCACTCTTAGGCTAAACAATCAGATCCTTGATGCCACGGTTGAGCAGCCGGGAAAGCTGATCGAGGCTTTGCGAGCGATCTTTGAATTACGGAAACAGAATCTCGTACTGGCCGAGGACCAGTCGGGAAACGGCTCCAGGATAGAGCGTACGGTCTTTATCAAAGCGCCGAGGAAAGTACATTACGGAACCGTTGCCAAAGTGATCGATGCGGTGAAGATAGCGGGAGCTGATCCGGTGAGCTTGCAGATCGATGACCTCGAATAGGGCTTGAATCGACGCAAAACCCTTGTGTTATAATTTTCGCGTGTCGAGGCATTCGCATGCGACACACGAACATCCTGCTCTCCGCCCGTTCCGAAAGCGTCGATGGTGAACTACTACGAAACTCTCAAAGTATCACCCAGAGCGTCGAAGACCGAGATCAGATCGGCATATCGGCGGTTAGCGCGCAAGCTTCATCCGGACAAGAACAACGGCTCCGAAGCCACCGCACGTGCGTTTGCCACGATCGCCGAGGCATACGAGGTCCTTAGTAATCCAAAGGAGCGCGCGGCGTACGACAAACGGATCCTTCACGCTCAGCACAACGGTTCGACCAACGGAGATTCCGTTTTTGCGTCGTCGAACACGCACGCCCGTCGCTGGCGTCAGATGGTTTACGAGCACCGCTATAACGAGATCATCGACCGGATGATAGCCGAAGAGCGGCGCGAGTCGATGGCCCTCCAGCGCATCATATTCCCGACCGTGGCACTTTTCGTGTCGACGCTGGTCGTGGCGATCGTGAAGCCCCAGATCTTTGTGCGACTCGGCGTGCCCGGGGTCATCATTCTCGGGACTTTATTCGTTGTCGGCCTGATTCACCTTATCGGCAGGATCCGTGAGGCAATGGAGCGATACGCCTACCGCGAGCATGAGATCCACGACTCGATAATGGAAGCCCAGGATGCCGGTGCAAAACCATACTCGCGGTTCGTAGCGGGTAGCTTTCTGGTGGTGGGTGTTGTCCTAAGCTTTACTGCCGGCCTCGTGATCGGGAACTTCGTGGACCTCGGATCCGTCCCGGGCCCGCCGGCGGTCTGGTTTTCGAATCCCGAGTTTCTGTTCTACCCGCCCATTTTCGTACTGATCGTGGATTTGATGCACTCGTTCGTATCAAGAGCGGAAGGCTGGTGACCTCCTTGACGTATCCGGTATCGACCCCTATAATTGCACTTTTCTTTTGGGAGTTGTGTAAGGAACAGTAATGGCAAATCATAAATCAGCAGAAAAACGGGTTCGACAAAACGAGAAGCGTAATCAGATCAATCGGAGCAATCGCAGCAAGCTTCGAACCCAGATCAAGAAGTTGAGAACGGCCTTGGCCGCTTCGGACAAGACCCAGAGTGGGGAGCTCCTGAATCCAACCGTGTCGCTTATCGACAAGGCGGTGAACAAAGGCTTGATACACAAGAACACGGCAGCACGCTACAAGTCACGGCTGACCAAGCACGTGGGCGAGCTGGCCTAGAACGAGTTTTTACCTCACAACATCTCATAGTTTTCTCCTTTGCTACGGAAGCAGCTCGCGAGGCTGCTTCCGATTTTTTTGTCTAAGCCGCAGGATCTTACAGGTTTGAATGCAGGTCCGGGCGGCTATGCTACAATCCGCCGCATGCCCTCGCCGAGACGCTACAAATATTTTGATCTGATCATGGCGGCGTTCGTCGCCGTCCTGCTGTGCTCAAACCTGATAGGTGTACACAAAGTGTCGTCGATAGATCTCCCGTTCTACGGTGAGTACATCTACGGCGCCGGCGTTCTTTTCTTCCCGATCAGCTATCTCTTCAACGACATCATGACCGAGGTCTACGGCTTCGCTCGCTCGCGCCGTGCCGTATGGGCCGGGTTCGCCGCGCTGGTCTTCGCTTCGGTAATGTCGTACGTGGTTACGGCTCTGCCCCCGGCCGCAACCATGTCTGCCGAGCACCAGAGCGCCGTGAACTTCATCTTCGGGCAAACCGCACGGATCACACTAGCGTCGCTGATCGCATTCTGGGCCGGCGAATTCATCAACTCGTTCGTGCTGGCAAAGCTCAAGGTGATGACCGAAGGAAGGTTTCTCTGGATGCGAACTATAGGTTCGACATTCGCCGGCGAGGCCATCGATAGTTTGATCTTTTATCCGGTCGCTTTTCTCGGAACCTGGTCGAACGAACAGGTCATCAGCGTGATGATCGGGAACTACTTTCTCAAGGTAATGTGGGAGGTCGTCGCGACCCCATTTACTTACTGGATCGTCGGGCTGTTGAAGAGGGTCGAGCACGAAGACTTCTACGATCGCGAGACTGACTTTAATCCATTCACACTCGAGACGTAGCCATTTACCACGGTATATTTTCTTCTAGAATCGTTCAGAATAATTTGGGTTTGAGTTCCCGTATTACCTCCGCAAACCACTGACAGGCTGTGCTAGAATCCTCTCGAATGACACTCACTCTCGATACTCCCATAATCGAGCTGCACCGCCACTCGATCGCGAAGCTCTCGGCTGCGATGGCGCGAAAACTTGCTGCCGCCGTGGCCGCTGAATCGGCCAGATCCGACCCGACGGAAGCGACCGTCGAAGACCTCCTCAATTATTTTCCGATGCGGTACGAAGATCGCTCGAACCTTCTGCCTCTCGATCAGCTTTACGACGGGATCGAGGCGTCCGTCGAACTGTACGCCCGAGTGTCCGGCGGCTTCCAGGTGGGAAAAAACCGCAGCCCTAAGGCACCGCCCCTATACATCTTCGAGATCTCAGGCAGCGACGCCGAGCGCAAGAAGAAGCCCGTGGTCGTTTGGTGGTTCGTTTCGGGTCGACAGGCCCAGCACATCATCACTTACTACAAGGAGCGATTCGATAGGGGAACCCGCTTTGTGGCGTTTGGGCGCTGGGAATGGGATAGTCGGCGGAACACGTTCGCATTGAATCTAAAGAAGCCCGACGAACTCGAGGTCCTTCCGCCCGTTGAGGGTACTCTGTTCGCCGCTCCCGATCCGCTTGCGATCGCAAAAAATCCGGATCCGGACTCAGAGGAGAGCGATGAGACAGTCGACCCGGAATTCGCGATGATCCACACGGCGAGACGCGTTCCCGTTTATCGAAAGCTCGGGCCGTTCATGACCAAGCGCCTGCGCGAGATCATGTTCGCGGTCATCCAGAATCTTGACCGAAAGTCGGTAGGCGAGAATTTGCCAAAAGAACTTCTCGCTGAACAGTCGCTCATACCGCGAGCTCAGGCCCTTGTTGAGATCCACTTCCCGCCCGATGAATCGACGATCTTCGAATACGAAGCCTTTCGCAGCCGCGCGCATCGTCGGCTTATATTCGAGGAGTTTTTCTGGCTCGTCTTTTCGCTTCAGCTTATTCGTGGTGAACGTCAGAAAGAGCCCAAGGGAACCGTCATCGAGATGCCCGAGCCGCTGGTCAAACGGATGAAGGAGCTTGCTCCGTTTCCACTCACAGGAGCGCAGGAGCGCGTCATCGACAAGATCGTCGAGGACATGGTCTCGGACGCGCCGATGAACCGCCTTATCCAGGGCGATGTCGGCAGCGGGAAAACCATCGTCGCCTTTATGGCAATGCTCGCCGCTGTCGAGAATGGATACCAGGCCGCGCTTATGGCTCCGACCGAAATACTTGCCGAGCAGCACGCCCGCAATGCGGAACGGATCTTTGCCGGCACAGGCTATAAGGTGGGTCTTCTACGCGGCAGCATGCGTGCAGCCGAGAAACGGAAAGCACAGGACGCGATCGCGACGGGCGAGACCCAGATCATCGTTGGCACCCACGCGATCATCCAGGACGCTGTGAAATTTCAAAAACTCGGTCTTGCCGTCATCGACGAGCAACATCGCTTCGGTGTGCTTCAGCGGTCCGCACTCCGGTCGCTTGGCTATAACCCGGACATTCTGGTGATGACCGCCACCCCGATACCGCGTTCGCTGGCCATGACGGTTTACGGCGATCTGGATGTCTCGGTTATCGATGAACTCCCTCCCGGGCGCACGCCGGTCAAGACCGTAGTGCTTGGTGAAGACCAGCGCGACGGAGTCTATCGCGGCATCCATAGGGAGATAGAGCTAGGACGCCAGGTCTATGTCGTCTACCCGCTTATCCAGGAGTCCGAGAAAGTAGATCTGAAGGCCGCGACGAAGATGTTCGAAGAACTCCGCGACAAGGTCTTCCCCCAGTACAACGTCGGCCTGCTGCATGGG
>CAMLKY010000074.1 GCA_946480545.1 uncultured Acidobacteriota bacterium | reverse complement strand
CCCATGCCATCCGCGCCGTTCCGCATCACCTCGACGTTTAAAAACCACTTACCCTGTGAGTTCCAGAAAAGCGGTGTGACCATTAGGGAACTGCCATTCGGAAACATTACCTGAAAGGCATCGCCGAACTTATCGATACGCGCACCGGGCCCCAGATTGACGCCGCCGGCTCCGACGGGCGTCAGAACACCATCAATACGCACCTGCAACCCACTCGGATCGGGTACTCCACTAATGTTTGGTTGGATCGTGACCCTGTGTCTTCCCACGCGGGCGGCGACGGCAGAATTGATGCTGACGCACGTCGCCAACCCGTGATAGCCGTCCGCTCCGGGAGTGAAATCGGTACTGATCGGCGTCATGCGTGTCTGAACCTCCAGGCCGTCGGCGTCTCGCAGGGAGATGAACTCGCCGGCCCCTTGGAAATCGTATCGAGTCCCGTTCGCTGTTGTGATGTGCGGATCCCCATCGAGCGTCATCGTCGCGCCTCCTCCGGCCGGGTCCAGCCAGTTACTAAGCCGCGTCGAATTTGTTCCTCCTCCGATCCAGCTGGTACTCAGCTTCCCGTACCAGTAAGGTCCTCCTGGGCAATTTGGGAAGCCGCTATGAAGTTGGCCGATGCAGCGCTTTGAAGTCGCGTCCCACAGGCACGACCCTGAAGATCCATGTTCCACGGCTCCATCCTCAAAGCTGTCGACGCGCCAGTGGTTGGCTGCTGCATTGACGGTGTCGGACAAGTTAGCAGTGCTTGTGATCGCGTTCGTATTGAAGGAAATCGATTTCACTTCAGCATTCGGGTGGTGGATTCCAACGCTCGAAGCCGCCGCCGCACCGGTGACGTCCCAGCCGGAGTAGTAGACATTGAACGATGCGTCGGGGACCTCCTCGAGCTCCACCAGCAGGAAATCGCTCGCCACACTCGATGCCCGGAATATTGCACCGGTCTGGTTATCGGCTAGGCTGCCACCGCTTTGATTACCGCAGGTCGGTGATTCGAAATTCCAATAGACGACCATCGTGGCATCATTGGTACTGTCGACGTCGCAGTGCTCAGCGCTTAGAAAGTACGGAGTACCATCGAGTGAGGTATTGTTCATAAGCTGGCCGGAGCAAACGTCGACTCCACCAATACTGTATTTTCCGACAGACCGGATCTGGTCACGCCACGGATCGCCTTCCGGACAGATAACGTCGTTTTCGCACGACAAGATGAGATCGGTGGACCCGCCAAGATCGCGATATCCGCGGTTCACCGAGCCGATGACTATGCCCGGTTCACGGGTATTCCTCGGGACAAAGACTTCTACTACGATCTCGTCTCCGGGAACCAACGCGGTCCATAAGCTGCCCTGGTGGCTACGATCCAGAGAGGTGTACGGCCCGCGCACATTCCTGTGTCCGGGATCATAGATCCACAGCTTCGCACCTGCGGGCATCTCGTATCGGGTTATACCAAGATTGATGCTCTTGGCGCGTGGCGAGTGTATTCGGAGACGCCACAGGCGCCCGTCCGGGACATTCTCCCAGGTTCCCGAATTCCTCAGCGTAAACGCCGTTTTAGCAGCGACGGCAAAACGATCCGGGCCGCGGCCGATGGGTGTCCGACGGCGGGCTCGATCTTCGCTAAGAAGGCGATCAACATCGACCGGCGCAAGAACTTTGCGATCAACCCGGTCCTGTGACAGGTTCGTGGCCGAGAAACTTCTGGGATCTTCGTATTTTTGTTGTGCGAACCCGAGACCTACCGACATCGCGATCAGGAGCGCGCCGTAAAACGTGCGATTGAGCAAGACGACACCATCGACAAAGCGGTTTGAAAACCATCCGTATCTCATTTGTATCTCCATGATTTGCTCGCTCGGGCGGTTGGGATCACTGAAATCTGACACCAAAAGCAACCGCGGGAGGGCTTAATTGGTTGACTATGAAATCGCTTGAGCAAAGCCGATAGCTCAGCGGCGGACCCGCCCTGGCGACGCCTTCGAAGGTCGTTCGAACCTACTCGCTCAAAACCAGCTTTAGCGGTGCGACGCAAACTTCCAGGGCTTTTTGCACAGGTCAGTAAAAGAAGCGATTACTTGCTGGCGAGGGTGTGAACTGTCTCCCTGCTTCGAAGACAGTTTGGGCCGGCGCGAGAATCGTACGCACCAAAGCAGAAAGGACGTTCCGATGAACGTCCTTTAGTGCGAGACACTGGTGCCGACTAGAAGATTTGAACTTCTGACCTATCGCGTGTGAAGCGAGTGCTCTACCACTGAGCTAAGTCGGCGTGTATGAACTCAAATTTCAAATTTCAAATCTGAAATCAATCCAAAATCCAAAATCTAAAATCCAAAATCAGATCGACGGGTCTTCAGCTTTTGCAGGCTGGCTGTCGTTTGCTTTTATCGTTCCGATCGACGAATCGGTGTAGAAGAATCGGGTGCCGGTGGCGTTGACGCCGGTCGGGACCTGCGGGTCGGCATTGATCTTGTACGAACCCGGCTTTGCGGCCGACGGCTCTTCGAGCACCAGCGTGAAGATGTAACCGTTAACGACCGGACGCTCGCCGGCGAACTTCTCATCGAGACCCGCCGTCTGAATCAGTTGATCAAACGTCGCGAAACGGCCGCGGTTCCGGGCCGCATATTGAACCTGATAAGTGCGGATACGGTCCAGTGTCTGGGCTGCGGCATTCTCGTTTCCGGCTCTGATCATCGCGCCCCATGCGATCGCACCGACACCGATCAGCAGGCCGATGATCGCGATCACGATCATGAGCTCGATAAGGTTAAATCCGCGCTCGTCCTTCAAGCGTCTTCGTAGGGTGTTCATATACTGCAAGAAAATCCTCCGGTGTTCTTCACGTATGCTTTATCGAGAAGTTTCAAAAGTTTAGATGCTTTTGATTCGAATATCAAACCCCGACAATTCGCGGGTTTGCATCCAAATTATTTGATGCGGATGGCATCTATTATCTTGTAAAATGAAACGGCAGGGCACCCGCCGCGTGTAATTTCCGCATACGATGAGAGATTGGATTATCGATAAAGCCGCGACCACCAGTACTTCCACGACTGCAGTGGGCGTCGATGTTTCTGCGAAGATCGGGCAGTTGCAGACGACCGTTGAGCGTGTCATTCGAGGAAAATCCGATGTCGTGAAATTTGCGCTCGTCGCGCTTTTTGCACGTGGCCATCTGCTTATCGAGGACGTTCCCGGCATCGGCAAAACGACTCTGGCAACGGCACTCGCGCGGGCTCTCGATCTTTCGATCCAGCGTGTGCAGTTTACGTCGGATCTGCTGCCGTCAGATGTCATCGGCCTTTCCGTATTCAATCAGCAGAGCGGAGATTTCGAATGGCGATCCGGACCGATATTCTCAAATATTGTTGTAGCGGACGAGATCAACCGCGCGACGCCGAAGACGCAGTCGGCACTTCTCGAGGCGATGTCCGAAGAACAGGTAACTGTTGAGGGTGTATCGCGTCCTTTGCCCGAGCCGTTTATGGTGATCGCGACCCAAAATCCGTCGGAACACCACGGCACATATCCATTGCCGGAATCGCAGCTTGATCGCTTCATGCTTCGCCTCCACATGGGATATCCGAGTCTGGAAGACGAGCGGCGTATCCTGCGCGATCGCGAGAATGTGAATCCGCTCGCATTTGTCGAGACGGTTCTCGACCGCGAAGACATCCTCGATCTGCAGGAGCTTGTGACCCGTGTCCGCGTGGACGATTCGCTTGTCGATTATCTGCTTCAGATCGTTGATGCGACGCGCAAGTCGGACGCTCTGGAGCTTGGAATCAGTCCGCGTGGAGCACTCGCACTGTTTAGGTCCGCGCAAGCACTCGCCCTGATCGAAGGACGTGACTTCTGCATCGCCGACGACATCAAGCGTCTCGTGATGCCGTGCTTTGCACACCGCCTGATCGTCAGCTCTCGTTCTGCCGGCCTGAGAAATCACACGCGCGAGGCCGAACAGATCCTCCAGGAGATATTGCAGAAAACAAACGTCCCGCTCTAGGTGAGCCAGCTCGCAACGTTCTCGGCGTACCGCTTGATCTCGTTCAATTTCTCGGGCTCGCGTTCGTAGCCATTGCCCGGCGCTTCCTCGACAAAACTCGGACATCCGAGCCGCGGATCCCAGTTGTAGTCGGCAAAGTGGTGGAACGTCGACTGTACGACGGCCTTGCCACTACCGTCCGGCCCGCCCTCGAATGCGACGGCAATGTTGAATTTCCGTCCCGTTGCTTTGCTCAAGCCGGTAGCGATGACCCGCGCGTCGGAACTTTCCGCCGGTGCTCCGATCCCGCCTTCGTGTGGGTGCGCCGGGAAATGTTTCAGCGGATAGCCGTCACTTGCGCGCAGGATTTCGTGCACGGGCTCGACTGCCTCCACTACTTGATAATCGCCATTCGCACCCGAGTGATAGTTCGGAAAATCGATCGATGTCGTCTGCTGGTCGTCCCGGCTCTGTCGCGATTCATCCGGATCCGGGTGTTTGGAGTGAAAGTAGTTCGCCTCACCCAGCCCCCCGACCGTGCAGATGGACGAGCCGAGATCCTCGTGATCGCGAGCCGTTACTATCCCGCCACCCCGGTGTCGAAAACGGGTAATGGCGGCACAGTCGTTGGCGGTGAGTCCGTCACCCGAATCGACAGCGAACAGCCAGAGCTGATCGAAATCGGATGTGTCGAGCCGGCTCAGGACGGGATCGTCGATACCGATTGGCCCACGGTCGCGTGCGACGACTTCGTAGAGAGGTTGGCCGCGGTCATCCGTCAGAGATTCGAGATGCTGCTTCAACAGCGAGAACCGGCCGATATGCCAATCATCGGCGGTCGATGGAATGGTCGTCTGAAGGAGTATCTTTGTCGTTCGGCTCATATGAATATCAGGCAAGTTCGACCGTCTCCATGTCAACTCACGGAGACGCTCGGAACTCCCGTGCCGGCGAAGTAAGGCGTGTCAAAGGTTAGTTGGTACAATCGAGGGCAGGTGAACCTCAAAGTTGCGCGACAACTCTTTAGTCTTCGCGATGTACGGAACGCAGCGCTCGGTATCGCCGTGCTCGTCGGCGGAATCGGGCTTGCGGGAGTGACTTATTACGCGCATCTTACGAGCCAGGCCAGGCTAGCGGGTGCGGCGGCTATCACTTCGCTGATCTTTGTATTACTCATCCTCATCTTCGTCGTTCCGCCGCTCGCAAGGAACGCCAGTCGCGAGGCTTCGCAGATGAACCTGCCGTTCGAGATGACACCCGGCGGAGCCATCATGGTCGTGCTGATCCTTATCGTCGGCTTCTCAGCATGGAACACGGCGAACAACCTTTTGTTCCTCGTGCTCTCGTTCATGACGGCGGCGATGGTCGTCGGGTTCATAGCCGGCGGGATCTGTCTTAAGAAGCTGGAGATCAAGATGCGTTTTCCCGAGACGATCTTTGCCGGTGAAGAGACGCCGATACTGGTCAACCTTGCGAATCGTAAGCGCCTGTTCCCGAGCTATTCCGTCATCGCCGAGGTTCGCGGCCGCGAGCGTGCCGAGTCGGCTGCGGCGGGCGATCTTCGAATGCTGCTGCCGAAGCGGCTCGCCGACCGGCTTTCGAAGCCGCCCACCGTGCGGCGCCTGCTCGATTATTTTGTCTATGTTCCTCGTAACAGCGAGACCGAGACACGCACGACTCACGTTTTCCCGCGCCGGGGCCGGTTCCTGATCCAGGATTTCGAATTGTCGACGAAGTTCCCGTTCGCGTTCTTTCGCCACCGCCGCCGTCTCCCCGCACGGGAAACCGAGCTGATCGTCTTTCCCGAGCTGTCATCGATGGACCACAATCTCGATGACATCCCGATCGGCACGATTGCGGCATCAAAGCGAGGCTCGGGCCAGGACCTGCTCGCGTTGCGCGATTATCAGCCGAACGACGATCTTCGCCGAGTGGATTGGAAGGCGACGGCACGCACGCAGAATCTGACGGTCAGGGAGTTCTCGGCGGAAGACGACAAGAAGGTCACGGTAATTTTGGATACGCGCGTGCCGCCTGATTCTCAGCGGCAGCTCACCCTTCGTGAGAAGCTCGAGGCCGAGCAGCGGGGCGAGAACATCCTTTTGTCGGAGCGGTTCGAGCGCGGGGTCAGCATGGCCGCCTCGCTACTCGCCCATTTCACCGAGCAGCAGGCCGAGGTGCGGCTGATCATCGACGGGCATCCGGGAGAATTCGGGATCGGGGCACGCCACCTTCATAACCTTTTGAAGGATCTCGCAGTGGTCGAACCACGGTACGTTGACGAAGGAGCCGGCCCGGAAACGGGCCTCGATCAGGCGGGCAGCGATCTCGAAGAATCCGATAATAGCCATAATTTCATCATTTCCGCCTGCAAGGACGGAGAGCTTCCCGCCGAAGTAGCTCGAAAATCGGTAGTTCTCGGCTTATAGCCCGATTTCCTGTCATAAATTCGGGGTCGGTGGTGTATTTTAGGTGAAAAGCATTGATCAATGCTGACGATGAGCAAATCGACGGAAATATTCGTGGACTCGATGTCCGAACAAACAGCGGCCGCTGCAGCGAAAGAAACGATCGGTTTTGATGAGGCATTTACCCTTCATCACCGTACCGTCTTTCGAGCGGCGCGTTCGGTCGTGCAGGACGCGGGCCTGGCTGAGGACGTCACACAGGAAGTGTTCATCCGGCTGTACAATCACATGGACAAATTGCCGGATCTCGAGATGCTCCGTCCATGGCTTATAAGGGTTGCTTTGAACGTCGCCCGAAACACGATCCGCGGGAACATTAGGGCGAACACGCGTGATGAAAATTACGTCAAAGAAACAGTTGCTAACAGCGTGTTTTCGGTGGAATCGGAGTATGAGCAGAAGAGTGAGGTCAGCGAGATCAACCGGGCATTGAGCAAGGTGAAAGAGCCGCTCCGGAGTTGTCTGGTTCTAAAGCAGCAAGGTCTTTCATATCGTGAGATCGCTGAGAGCCTTTCGCTCAACGAAACAAGCATCGGAACGTATGTGGCACGCGCCAGAGCGGAGTTTATGCGGTTCTATAACAAGGTGGGGAGAGATTCGCTATGAATGGAAAATGTTTTGAAATAGGCACCATCCAGGCTTTCCTGGACGGCGAGACAACGCCGGATGTGTCTTTGCGTCTGACCGATCACGTTTCGGCTTGCGACCGGTGCGCGAAGGCACTCGCCGACGCAGAGGAAGAGAACTCGCTCGTA
Organism: uncultured Acidobacteriota bacterium; assembly: GCA_946480545.1. The sequence continues at coordinate 633 of CAMLKY010000074.1, read as the reverse complement.
TTTTCCACTCTTGGCCGTGAATTGGACACGCTTGTTCCGACCCAGCGACTGTGGTCGCGTATAAACCAGACCATCGAGACCGAGAACAGTCACGTCTCCGTCTGGCAGAAAGTCCTTGCCGTCGTCTCAGCGAGTTTCGCAAATCCATCCATCGCCGTTGCGGCCGGGTTCCTGCTCGTGCTTGGCATGTTCGGGATCTTCGCACTTAGAACCGATGAGGGCGTATTGACGACACGTCAGTTCGACGCTCCTGTGGTGCAATCGCCATCGACCGAGGGCTCGGTCGCTCAGGTCAACACGACATCCACCGATGTGGAACCGCCTGTGAGCACGGCGGTCGCTGCTCCGAAGTTTACGGAATCCAAACTTTCGTCGCAGGAGATACGAGCCCTTGCAGCCAGTACCCGCGCGGGCCAGAACCAGATCCGTCCGCAGACCGCCGATCTTCGGATCCCTGCATCCTCGGCCGAGTATCTGCCCGGCGAGGAAAGCTACGTCAGGGCGATCGCGGACCTGAAACAGAATGTCGATTCGCAAAAGGACGCGGTGCTTACACCCTCGACACGAGTTTCGTATGAACGCGACATGGCGGTCGTTAACGACTCGATCAAGCGGATGCGCGAAGTCGTCGCG
>CAMLKY010000073.1 GCA_946480545.1 uncultured Acidobacteriota bacterium | reverse complement strand
CGGATGACACGCGTCCGCTACCGCCGCCTGCCGTTCCCTGCGTCCTCACGTTCCCGCTCCGCACAGGAAGCCGTCATGTCAAAGACCGCCACCGCCGTTTCCGTCGCCCTGCTCACGGCGTTTGCCGCCGCGAGCGCCCACGCGCAGGACAGCGCGAACTCCGCCGAGCTGCGCGCGGATCCGGCCGCACTCGCCTACCGCAACGCCGTCGTGCCCGCGCCGCCGGGCTGGAAAGGCCCGACCTTCAAGCTCGCGCACGACTACCCGACGCAAGACCCGGGCACCTGCCCCAAGACCGAATGCACCTGGCTCGACCTCAAAGTCGACTTCACGCTGCCGCTGAGCGGCCCCGCGCCGACCTGGGGCTCGCCGTGGTCGGACTACATCCAGCGGGTGCTCGACTACGTGAAGAAAGGCCAGGACGAAGCCCTGCGCAACGAGATCGGCTGGAAGACCACCATCGGCAACGACAACCGTTGGTTCCACGTGCCGTGGATGGCCTACGACCCCACGCGCGGCCGCGAATACGTGCACGGCATGACCAACGAACGCACTGCAACGCTCAGCGATTTCGGCGAAGACGTCGAGATCGACCGCGGCATCAGCAAGCTGCTGCTCGCCAACGGCCAGGAATCGAACAAGTTCTTCGAAACCTGGGCCTTCGGCGTCTACAACCGCTGGGGCGCGTATTCGATCGGCCGCACCATCGGCCGCAACGGCGTACCGGTCACCGGCAACTACGGCGGCGTCGCCGCGCCGGCCGGCCTGCCCTTCCCCGAAGGCACCGTCGTCGCGAAACTGCTGTTCACGACCGCCACGCCCGCCGACGTGTCGTACCTCAAAGATTCGCCCGCGTGGCAGACCGACCGCCACGAACAAAAAGGCGACATGTTCCTGTGCAACCGCAAGGTGCAGGAAGTCCGCCTGATCCAGCTCGACGTCGCCGTCGTCGATTCCCGCTCGCCCACCCGCTGGGTGTTCGGCACGTTCGCCTGGAACGGCAACAAACAAGGCAAGACCGCCTGGGACAAACTCGAACCCGTCGGCCTGCAATGGGGCAGCGACCCGTGGACGTTCCCGGCAGTCGCGCAGTCCGGCAGCATCCCCGCGCACGAAAGCGTGCTCAATAAAGGCATCGGCACGCCGCAACACTTCGGCTGCAACGAACGCCTGGCCGGCCCGGTCGACAACAAACTGTCATCCTGCCTTTCCTGCCACGGCGGCGGCTTCGCGCCCCCGGCCGGCTTCGCCGCCACCAAGACCACCACGCCGCCGATCTTCGGCTTCAACGGCCAGTGCGAAGTGAACTCCGTCGACAACGCGCAGTACTTCAGCAACAACCAATTCCCGATGGCCTACACCGGCGGCCAGTACCCCGACCTGCTGAGCATGGACACGTCGCTGCAGCTGCAGGTCGCGTTCGAGCAGTATGGGCAGTTCAAGCAGTATGGGCAGCCGGTGGGGTGTAAGGCGAGTAAGTAGGGAATAGCGGTTAGAAATGGGTTGGGTTCACTACTGCCCAAACGTATCAGGGTGAACCCGACCTCTACTTCTCTGAGCAATGCGCTGCGCTATGCGCAGCGACAACTTCCATCGTAGCAATCGTTTCTGGCCGCGAAGCGACGTGGCTCGGCCGCACAAGCCGACACGACCATCATCCCGGAAGAGATCCGCGCAGGCAGACACCTTCCAGCACATCGCCGTTCGCAAAACGCTGCAGCGCAGCAAGCTGTTCTCGACCCCACTCCTTTCCCTGTTCTGGGTGCTCTACCAAAAGCAGTAGCACAGTACGCTTGATCGCCCGCTACAGCAGGCTTGCTGTAGCATTCCAACGCCCGCCATCACCGCGTAACAGGAATACCGGTCAACATATGAAAGAGCAAAGAGCTGCGTCAAGGCCAGGCGCGGGAAAGATCTCACAGCAAGACTCAGTAGTTGATACCTCTCTTCTTCTTGAAGATCTAAAGCGTCGGTACAGGAGTACTGGCTCACCAATTCCCGTTACGTTCCGGAACCTTGCATCATGGGTGCGAGCCGGAGACCAGTTCACGCATCAAATCCATCCATATCCGGCAAAGCTGCTGCCACACATTGCAAATTTTTTTCTTAGCGCGACTTCACTTTGCAGGCGTGGCACTCTGGTTCTCGATCCATTCTGCGGCTCAGGAACAGTTGCGCTTGAGGCATCGCTAACCGGCGCACAACCAATCGTTGCCGACGCCAATCCGTTTGCACTACTGGTCACCAAAGTCAAGACCACTCCGTATCCAGTCCCGGAACTCATCTCAGCTTCTCGTAAACTCAGAGCTCGGATCTCGCGCCTGCGCACCGCTGAGACAATCCCCGTTGTTAATGATCATCTCTGGTACTCAAAGGAAACAAAAAAATCCCTTGAAATAATACTAAGAGCTGTCATGGAAATTGAAGACGACGGATATCGAGATTTCTTCAGAGTATGTTTCTCAGTTGTTGCACGACGTTTGAGCCGCGCGGACCCCGCAGTGAGCGTCCCGGTCAGACTGAAGGAGAAACCGTCACTTTCCATGGCTGCGAACGCCAAGGTACGCAAGCACTTGAACTGGTTGAGGGCCATCTCGCCAGCTGACGAATTCGACAGAATTGTTCAGCTTAATATTGGTCGAGTTCACGCAACAAATTTGGCGTTTCCCGAACGAAAATCAGCGAAAATTATTGGAACAGATGCACGATCCCTGGTAGATAAAAACTCTCTCCGACAGCGACAAAATGCCGTCCCACTTACGATCACGTCCCCCCCCTATGGTAGCGCGCAAAAATACATTCGCGCTTCCAGCCTGGCTTTGAACTGGCTATCACTGTGTGCGCCCACTGAACTCGCAAAACTTGAGGGCCACTCAATAGGAAGGGAACACCTGCCATCGAAACGCACGCAATCCGCACAAATAGAAAAGAAGCGCCTTCCATCTGGATTTCCCGAAATCGTCGAACAAATCCGCGAGAGAAATCCGTCTCGCGGTGCTATTACTGAAACCTACTTCCACGAGCTGCAAGACGCTCTTTTCGAGCTTGAGCGAGTAACCGTACCCGGCGGGCACATAGTTCTCGTCATTGGAAACAATACCGTATCGGGAATCAACGTAGAAAATGACAAGTTCGCGGCCAACAGTTTGGCGGCATTAGGATTCTCATTAGAGTTGGCACTAACTGATCGAATTCACTCTCGCGGCCTGATGACTACGAGAAGCAAAAGTGCCTCACTCATTTCAGGTGAGACAATACTTATCTTTCGGAAGAGGCAATGACACCAGCCGATCTCGATCGAACCCTGCGAACTCTCGTGGACCACGCCTGGGACCGCGAGGTTACTTGGAGTCACATCCAAGCATGGGTGAACAATTTCTCCGGACAGACCGCCTCTATTGACGTAGAGCGCGAACACAGCCGAATTGCATTAACGCGTTTCATATATTTCGGCAAGAGACTGGTTCGTGAAATGCTTAGGTCTATGTACAGGGATCATTTTGAGGCGCCTCTGATTCAGCGCGTACGACGGAATTGCCGAGATACTCGTAACGCAACGGTCCTTCGAATGCACTTTGACCAAGAACTGAATTCGACGAGATTTATTGGAGTCGGCAACCCTTCAGAAAGCGGCGCCCATCTTTTGTACTACTTCCGACAAATCAACCGCTTGCGAAAGGAGTTGTTTGTCGACCTTGGAGCCGCTTTCAGTGAAACTCGACCGGGCGGCCGCACGACACCGCTTCAGGCAACGGACCTTTCGGTATCCCGCTACGTATTCTTCGACGACGTAGTAGGCTCCGCTCAGCAGTCCAGTACGTACCTATCCTCAAAACTCTTGCGCATACGGAAGGCAAACCCTCAGCTCGACCTTCGATTCATGTGCCTATTTGCAAGTTCGATGGGACTTGAAGTGCTGAACTCGGCGCGCTTGTTTGACGGAAAGGCGACCAGCCTTTTCGAGCTCGATGACACATATAAAGTATTCAATGCTGCGCAACGTTACTTTCCGTCCGGCCTCGCCGGATCGTTTGATACAGCGATCTTCGAAAGAATGGCTAGACATTACGGCCAATCGCTTTTTCCTGGACACGCTGCTGGCTATCGAGATGGACAGTTCATGCTCGGATTTACTCACAATACGCCCGACAATACGCTCCCAATCTATTGGAACGAGGGCCGTCAGATCGCATGGAGCCCAATCTTCGTTCGCTACGACAAGGTGTACTAAGTCATGTATCCGTCAGACGAATCCAATCCCTTTGCTCCCATACGAGCCGCTGACTACACCGACAAGCAAATTAACGAACTATGGGTTGAGCTTGGCGAAAATAGAATTGCGACGATCCTTGAACCTCGGTCACTTTTGACCAAGTACATACTGGGGAGCAAAGGCTCGGGCAAGACCCATCTACTCAGGTATCAGAGCTATCAAGTCGCTAGGCAGCGTTGGCCGGCCAAGTCAGGCCTGTCGATTGTTGAAGCAACTGGTTGTTTAGCTATCTTCCTGCGAACCACCAATATCGACGCACCGCGCTTCGAGATGGCAGGCGGCACGGCCGCCGCGTGGCAACAACTGTTCTCCGTCCACCTCGAACTCAGGCTGGCAGAGCTGGCGATTGACGCACTCCTGGACATCAAGAGCAGTAGTATTAACGAACAGTTCAACGACCAAGCCTTTCTCGATCCAATCACAAAAGCGATTGATATTTTCGACCAGTCTTTCCATGGACTAGACAGCATCCTGAGTCTTCAGGGATGGACGCGATCATGGTTACAGCGAATCGACAATGCGATAAACGCTGCCGCATTTTCAGGTCACGTGGAAATCCATCTCCCTTTTTCCATTGGCGGGCTTTGCTTGCCAATCGGTGCCGGCCTTAAGCAATGGCATCCTTCGTTCGAGAAACTGCATCTTATCTACATTCTCGACGAGATAGAAAACCTTGCCGAGAAGCAGCAAGAGGTCGTGAACACACTTGTACGGTATGCGGAAGGCAAGGCCACTTTCCGCTTGACCGGCCGACTCTACTCAAGGAAGACTTTAGCGACAGTCTCCCAAGGAGAAGAGAATCGCGAGGGATCCGAGTTCTTCGTAGTTCGACTGGACGAAATCCTTCGCTCTTGGAGCAACTACACGAATTTTGCAAAGAAATTCGTCGCGAAGCGCATGGGCGGAAGTCATAGCGCGCTTGCGAAATCAGATCCAAAAGACGCATTCGAAGAGATAGATCTCGATAAGTACATCGAACGGTTTTCGACATCACTAGCGGAATCCAGGTTCATCAAGCTTTTTCGTGAAGCCGTGGCCAAGAGCACACTGCCTGAGTCAATTGACGGCCCGTCCGTTGCCGCCCTGCTGGATCACCTGACAACCGACTTCCCCCCTCTTCTTCAACGACTTAACGTTCTTCTTTTCTGCAAAAAATATACGCGCTCGAGAAGCGCAGAACGCGTCGCCCTGCAAATTAGCAAGGACTGCAGATCGTACCTAGATGAAAAACTACCTGCTAAAAGTCCTTATCGAACAGCTTTTGGCCACTGGAAATTGGATTTGTTTGCGCAGCTTTGCAGGGAATCAAAAAAACGTGACTCACTGATCCCCTATGGCGGTTTTCACTCCCTTGTAGAGATGTCTTCTCATAACCCTAGAAACCTTCTCGTTCTACTTGCGAAAATATACGAAATTGCAAGTTTCAAGGAAGTCGACGTCCGCTCCGGGCAGAAACTCACGGTGGATATACAGTCAGATGCTGCAGTTGAAGCCGCGCGCTTTGCGTTCGAAAGCGACTCCAACTACGGCAGCAAGTCAGATCTGGCAAGAGAATCGACTAAACGCCTAGCTGAAGTGCTTAGGACCGCAAGGTATGCGCTTAACATCCCCGAGGTATCGCCACTAGCAGTTAGCTTTAACAATGAGGAATTAACTCTCGAAGGACGCCAAACGCTCGAGTGTGCGATCAACTACTCGCTGGTTCATGAGGTCCATGAAGGCCGGATAGATAGAAACAACCAGCTCATACGTCGCAAGATTCAGTTGAGCCCGATGCTATCGGCGCGATGGGGACTTCCCATAGCTCGCCGCGGAGATATCAGCCTTTCCGGTGATGCGATCAATTCAATTTTTGATGCACGCTCCAAGGATTCCTTCGAGCATTTGTTGAAACAGTTTAGCAGCAGATGGAACCTGCCGTTCACTCCTGCATCGAGAGACATAAGGCAGGAGGCACTCTTCTAAATGGATTACTCGATATTCTACAGACGGCACGTGCATATAGACCGTCTAGCAAAGGAACTCGGCCCATTCGATGTTTTCATATCTGCGTACAATTCGAGCGATCGTGTTCGAATTCCGTTTGATTGTATCGACGCAGATCAGAAGATTTGGTTAGTCCATCCAGAGTATCAGTACCTGCAGATTGAGTATCCGGTCGATCATACGGTTGTCGCCCCACCGATGGGTGATGAGATCTTCCAAATTGACACACTTCTAGCGTCCGTTCGAGATATAGCAACGGCTTCGATCTGCATCGATATCACTGGGTTCATGCGAAATTCGTTGGCTTTCCTAATCCCAAAGCTTGAGCACGTAGGTGTCAGATCGTTCACTGCCATCTACTCCGAACCTGTGAGCTATGCGAAGCAAGAAGCAACTCAGTTTGCTACGACAACCTCTGATGTAGTTCGACCGGTGCGGGGAATGTACGGGTCGCCGGGAAATGGACAAAATCATTTGCTTATGGCAGTCGGCTATGACCATCAGCTAATTAGCCAAGTTTTTTCTTACAAAGACGGCGTTATCACTCATCCTCTATTTGCGTTTCCTTCGCTCAGCGCAGACATGTATCAGCAGAGCGCGCTCAGAGCAGAAAAGAGCGGAGAAATCGTCCTAAAGGAGGATTGGATCAGCAATCGCTTTTTCGCTCCGGCAAATGATCCATTTTCAACTGCAGCGATGGTGAGTGAGCGTGTTCGGCAAATAGACCGACGTGGGCATGGTGAAAATATATTTCTCTCGCCGCTTTCTACAAAAGCGCAAGTGCTCGGCATGAGTCTTTACTGGCTTATGGAAGGTCGGACGCGCGGCCGATGCACAGTGCTTCTTCCTGAGTGCTTAACTTACTCACGCGAAACAAGCACAGGAATCAAGCGTCTATGGTCGTACGACGTGGAGCTCTTTTGACGGAACTGTCCCTGCACTGCCCCCCCCCTGAAACGGTGCGTTCGGAGACACCTTGGGAGACGCAGAAAAGCTGATCTACAAGGGCGTGGCCCATCCCGGACCGCGCGATTTCGCTCAGTGCCGGTTCGGAAACAGAACTCAGCTGTCGCCGGACGACCGCTTCAATCGCGCAGTCTGATGTTTCGCGCGGTGCCATCCAGCGACGCATACCACCGCCGGCCGGTCGATATGGCTAGGCGCGCCATCCGGAGGGTTGCCAAGTCGCGCGTGGTGTTGCTAGGCGCAGTCTCCAGTCGCCTAGCAATTTCACCGGCGGTTGTCCGCTCTCGCGGAGTTCCGTCAACAGCCGCAGCGAGGGTCCATCCCCGGTCGGATGAACCCGCACTCTTTCTTTTTTGATACCGCGTGCGGCGCGGGCGCGGCTGATCATAGTCGTTCTTAAAAAAGCGTCGGCTTTCGCCGTCGTTTTTTCCACTTATTCAACCTCGGCTTCCGGCTCGGCACGCCGCGTGCGAACGAAGCGGGCCGACCGTTCGCGACGCAGGCTATCCAGGGCTGACTGCGCCCGGCAAAGCGCAAACACGCCGTAGCCTTCCGGCGAGAGGCGCATCGGTTTTCCCCGGCCGTTTCCCGTGAAATCCGCAACACCGCCGCGCGGCGACGCGAT
>CAMLKY010000072.1 GCA_946480545.1 uncultured Acidobacteriota bacterium | reverse complement strand
GGCAACGAAGGCGACAGCGCGAACGAACGGAGGAAACGGATGGACGACGGGGAAGGATGGGATGGGGTCCTTGTCGACGGGGAGAGCGAAGGGGAGAGTTCTTCCTCGGATTCCCCACTTTGTAGTGGGACCGAAGGAGTTCGAGCGGTTTATTGTGTACGGTAGACGGTGGGGGGACGGGCCCACGTGGGGACCGGCCCGCTACATAATACAATGATCACGTGATCGAAGGGAAGCGGTGGATCGAAGGGAGGACGGACATCGGCCTCGATGGGAGGACGACATCGGGCGGTCGAGGTCGACATCGATGGAAGCATCGATGGAAGGGACGATATCGAAGGGACGGCGGGGTTCGATGGGGATCGGCCCATCGACGGGAGGCGCTACATCGATCCACTACAATCCCCCCCCTCTACGGAATCGCGCGTCCTCGTGCGCCAAGTGATCGGCGAAGGACGAAGGTCGAAAGAGGGCAAATCGAAGTGCGAGAAAAGAAGAAAGGGGACAAGACGAAGGGAAGCTAGCCGCACCAAAAACCCAGCCCGTCTTTCCTTCTTGCCCGGGAGGGAAAAGCGTACTAGCAGGAGGCGGAGCTAGGGTACCAACGGGTCGACGAAAAATCCATACCAAAAGACGGCGGCGAACGAAGGAAGACGGCGAGTCGATCGACGGTGTCGACGTCGACTTCGACGGCGGGAGCATCGGCGGCGTCGCTAGGGAGCGGGAGCGACGAAACAGGTTAGACTGGGCAATCGCTTCGACGGAACAGGAAGCGGTAACGGCGGCAATCGGTTGGCTAATCAACCGGACACGGCGAGTCGGCATCGAAGAGGACGACGATGGACGGAAGGACGTAGCCATCGAAGGTACGACGATGGGACGTGAAAAGCCAGCCATCGAAGGGACGACGATGGGAAGGCAAAGCCAACGAGCCGGGAATCCGTGAGCACTCCGACGCGGGGAACTCTCCGAGTCGGGCGGCCAAGCCTTCGTCTTCGAGGCCCCATCAACGATGGCTAGTCGTCAATGTGTCATCGTGGTGGAAGCCGTTCGCGGCAGCTCGAAGGACAACGAGCCGGTTTCGTGGTGAGTCGACGGTAGCCGGGAGCGCCGGGAGTACCGAGGCCACGGGGAGATCGGACGTACAGCATCGATTGATTCGATGTCGATTATGGCACGAGATCGACGAACGATACATGGATCGTCATCGCTGGCAACGGGTTTCGTAAAGCTCAACCGCGGTTCGACGCAGTATGAGGGCAACGCCGGACGGAAAGGTTCCCAACCAATCCATCGACGACGGCGCAGCCAGGAGTGAACGGGCTCAAACCGTGTATCGAACTCCTCTTCTCCGACTCGGATCCCCGACGAGTCGATGCGGAGACAGGCAGCCAGAAGCCTGGGACGCGACCGGTGACACCAGGACACCGGGATCGAGCAAGAACGTGGACGAAGGAGCAGTCAGTGCAGCGGTGCCAAGAACCGATCAAACTGACGAAACGCCCCCAGCTCTGTCAACGGGATCAAACCGAAAGACAAGCCAGTTCCCATAACCGATCGTCGATCGAAGCCGATGTGGGACGGCTCGACGGAAGCGGCGCTGGTCGTAACGAACAGACTCGCTCTGTGGAATCTGCTCGTCCTTCGACTGTGCTCGGCAGTCGGACGAAGACGGACGCACGGTTTGGGCGGCCGTGACCACGCGGAACGATGGGCACGCTCCGATCGACGTGGATTTCGATGCGCGGTTTCTATGCGCGCGGACGAAAAGAACGGGGAACGAAGGCGGAAGGATCTCGACGGCGCACGTTAGCCCAGTATTCGTGAAGAATATCGTGGGTCGTAAAGGACGATGCCGGAATCCACAAGTCGTGAGAGGCATCGAAGCCCTCCCATCGAACGCGATACTTAATATTCCGCTTCCCCGGCGTATGATCGACGATGTGATCGACGGCGTAGTTGCGGAGATCTCCCTCAGGATCTGCCACAACGGTTTCGGCACGAGCGCGAAGACGAGCAGCTCGACGCGAAGGACGACGCGATTTCGAAGAGACGGGCAGACGGGTGATATCGTCAGCAACGGTATGAACGTCGCGTCGAAGAGACAGCGGCGAATCAACGGCGGCGGAAAGACGAATCGCATCGGGTAACGGCGCAGACTCAGCGTGAAAAGGACGAAGCTGGCCAGCGTTCACACTCCACGTTCGACCGCTCTGTGGGTCACGGAGTCGATAAACGTTGTCGAATCGACGCGTTTCGACGACGAACGGGCCAGACCATCTTCGGTCGAGCTTCCGTGACGGATCGTCCGGCGAAAGGTGCGTGCCCTGCGGGTTGAAGAGAAGAACGTGCGAACCCTCGGGAAAGACGGCATCGACCGCGTTATGGTAACGGTCGTGAAACGATTTCGACGATTCAGCTAAAGATCGAAGCTGAGCACGAACGATATCATGGGCGTGACGCAGATTTCCGGTAATCTGCGTCTTGTACACGTGGAGATCGCGATCGATGTCATCGATCGATCCTCCAAGGACGTTCCACGGCAGATGCGGGTCTCTTCCGTAGACGAGGAAGAACGGCGTTTCGTTGAGTCCTGCGTGCGGGGAAGTTCGATACGCAAAAAGGACGGACTCAAGATATCGATCCCACGTAGCGGGATTCGAATCGGCGTAAGCACGGATCGAATCGATCAAGGTACGATTGAAACGCTCAACTTGACCGTTCGCTTGCGGATGGTATGCCGTAGTGGACGAACGGGCCATCGAAAGACGCTCGGAAAGACGATCGAGAAGGACGTTGTTAAATTCGGTACCCTGGTCAGTATGCAGGTTTCGCGGGACGCCATGCCGGCAAATCAAATGACGGAAGATTGCATCGGCAACGATCGAAGCAGACTTATTCGGAAGAGGGACGGCTTCCGGCCACTTCGTGAATCGATCCTGCATAACGAGGATGTAAACGTTCGCGGCGTCGGTTTCGGTCAGCGGACCGACGAGATCGACGGAGACGTCGGCGAAGGCAGCACCCGGATGCACGTAGCGTAACGGCGGGTGATTCGGCGGGCTCTTCGTTTTGTGCACTTGGCACAGCGCACAAGAGCGGACGTAACGTTTGACATCGACATGCATGCCAGGCCAATAATACTGTTGGCGAAGGCGCATGAGCGTTCGATGCGAGCCCAAATGGCCCGAGAGCGGGTGATCGTGATGGAGCACGATCAATTCGTTGCGCAAAGTCTGAGGGACGAAGACTTGCGAACACGGCACCAGACGTGAAGGACGAACGTCGGTGTATCGATGGATGAGCAATCCATCTTCTTCGACGCATGCATCGACAAGCGTGCGAAGACGGGGCGGCGTCGGCAATCGGCCGGCGATATACGAGCGCAGCTTCGAGATGAAGGGATCTGACAGCTGCTCGGATCGAAGACGATCGCGCAAGGACGTTTGCGCGTCGGATGACGGGAATCGATCGCTGGGTTCATCGGAACCGACAGCGGGAGCGGGATCGTTGGACACGGACACCAGAACGATGACAGACGGGGCTGTCGGATCAGCCGGGTCGATACCGATGGCGTAGAGGACGTCGCCACGATCGAACGTGTCATCAGCCGTAGGGACGTCGGCCGGACAACCATCATCTGCGGAAGGATCGATCGCAGCGGGTTGACGGGACAAGGCATCGGCGTTAGCGTTCGCGGAGCCTTTGCGATGAGTTATCGAGAATTCGAACTCAGCGATTCGAAGTGCCCAACGAGCGATACGGCCTTTCTTCGCCGCCATCATCCACTGAAGGGATTGATGGTCGGTTTCGACGGTGAACGGGTCACCGAGCAGATACGGGCGAAAGTAATCGCAGGCCCAGACGATCGCGAGTGCTTCTTTCTCCTGTGTCGTGTATTTGACTTCGGCAGGAGAGAGCGAACGAGAAGCGTAAGCGATGACGTGGTTTCGACCGTCAGACGCGGATTGGTGAAGGACGGCACCAATTCCGACGTCCGAAGCATCGGTCTGCAACGTGAATCGAAATTCACGAGAGAAATCGGGCAGCCGAAGGACGGGGGCTGTCGTAAGACACGTCTTCAACGCCTCGAAGGCGGCAGACTCAACAGACGTCCATCGAAATGGAACGGACGGACGAGTGAGCGCATAGAGCGGATGCGCGATCGAAGCGAAACGATCGATGAACTTGCGATAGTACGACGCAAGTCCAAGGAATCGTTGGACATCGACGACAGATGAGGGCGTCGGCCACTCAGAGACAGCAGCGATCTTTCGAGGATCGGGACGGATGCCATCGGGCGAGACGAGATGCCCGAGGTACATAACGTCGGCGCAACAGAAGGAACACTTCTTTGCTTTCATCCGCAGACCGACTTCGTTGAGACGATCGAAGACGCTGCGGAGATCGACGAGATGACGTTCGAACGACCGTGAGTAGATAATCACGTCGTCGAGATAGACGAGACAGCATTGCCAACGGAGACCGCCAAGGACGCTGGTCATGAAACGTTGAAACGCAGCGGGAGCGTTCTTCAAACCGAATGGCATGCACGTGTATTCGAAGAGACCTTCGTGACAGATGAAGGCGGTCTTCTCGCGAGCGGACGGCGCGAGCGGAATCTGCCAGTAACCGGCAGCGAGATCGATCGTCGAAAAGTATTCGGCGTTAGCGAGAGCATCGAGAGTATCATCGATGCGCGGCAACGGGAAGATCTCAGTCTTCGTGACTTTGTTCAATGCGCGATAATCGACGCAGAACCGAATTTCACCGCCGGGCTTCGGGACCAGGACGACAGGCGAAGCCCAGGGGCTCACGGACGGGACAACGATACCGGCATCCTGCATCTTCTGCACATGATCGCGAATGACGGCGCGTTGTGCGGGAGAGACGCGGTACGGCGCACACGTGACGGGAGTGTGGCCTTGAGTATCGATATCGAAGTGAAAGATGGCCGGATCGACGTGACCTGGATTTGCGGAGTCGCGCGCGAAGAGATGCGAATACTCGCGGAGAAGATCGATCAAAGCGCGACGCTGCGACAGCGAGAGGTCAGAACGGCCAATGCGAATCTCTGGGGGAATGCCAGAAATATCAATCGCAGGATCTTCGAGAGCGACATCACCAACGGTGATCGCGTTCAACTCATCCTCCGGGGTATCGATGGAAGACGGATCGATCCCAGACGGATGGACGTCGTATCGATCCGTGAAGTGGGGATCGAAAGCGGCGACGGCAGTACCCTTTTTGAGGACGATCGGGTTAAGCGTACGGTTAGCCACAACGATGCGGACACGGCCACCGGGAAGAAGCTCGGTGGGCATGCGCGCGGCTTCGAGTCCAAATCGCTGGAAGGCGACGGGCAGCGTGGAAACGAAGACGTGGCGAGCGCGTCGATCCGAAGACAATGCTGGGCAGTGGACGGCCACAGCAGCTTCACACATCGGTGGAAGCGCGAGATCGACGGAAAGACGAAGCAACCGAGACAGCGGCACACGAGGGACGACGTGTGAGTCATCGGCGCATGACGGAATCTCGACAGAGCGAGAACCGACCGTCATCGTGATCGGCTTCGAACCACCAGGGTCGAGCACGATTCGTCGAGCGGAGAGCGTATCGAGCCCGAAAACAAGAGGACGCGGGTTATCGAGCAAGACGTTGAAACGTTGGTACCAGGAGGTACCGGCAATCGAAACAGGCAAGGTAACACTTCCCTTGTTGACGTAGCCCCGAACGCGACAAGTTGGCGCGTCGATGCGGCGATTCGGGAAGGATCGACGAAGGAGAGCGAAGTCGATCGACGTTTGCGTACTACCTGTATCGAAGAGAGCGATCGTCGGATGCTCAGCGAGCGAAACGACGGCAGACGCGAGGCGAATCAACTTCGGTTCGCGGGCGGCGATGGTCAACCATGACGCATCGAAATCAAAGGACGGATCGACACGCGGGGCATGATGAGGGACCACGTGAGGGACGACACGGGTATCATCCGCGCAACCGGTGGATGCAGCCTTCAGTCGTTCGCGCAATGATGCAACTTCAGCATCGCGATCGATTCGAGTACGCTCAGCAGACGAGACGTAGTTCGGGATCGGAACGAGGCGAACGACAAGGAGCGGGTTAGCACCTTGGATCGACCAAGGGCGACGGCGGACGCTAATCGGGAGCCGCAATCGCTCACGAAAAGCACAGTCAATTGTCGATGCATGAAGGACGACACGCGATCGACCGGTTTTCGAAGGCAGCGAGAGGGATGCATCGAATCCCTCTGGCAGACCTACAACAAGTTCAGTATCGAGCTCCGCAGCATCGATGGGCAGCGTCGTCGTTCGAGTTCCATGTTGGACGACGATGAACTCGAGCGGGTGCCGACCTGCGATGATCGAAGGAGCGGACGGGGTAAGACGGCGGTAATGAAGGACAGGCGCGGAGGAAGACGACTCCGAAACAGACGAAGGGGACGGCGTCAGTTTATCGTCGACGGAGGTCTCATCCATCGAAGAAGCAATCGCAATCGGTCCTCGAACCGGATTGAAAACAATCGGCTCGATGCCAGCAGAGGAAAGAAGCGAATTCAACTCCTCCAAAGGTTTTTTGAATCGAAAAACGTCAAACGGCCGGAGGACGGGGCGGGGGAGTGACGGGGACGGCGGGAGCAATCGGAGGAGGAGGAGGAGGACGAAGGTTCGGGTGCAATTGAAAGCAGCGGGCTTCGACGTGCCCGAACTGCTGACAATGCGTGCACTTCGGCCGATTGGGGACGGCAGCCGAAGCGCGGGGAGGAACGGTAGGGCGAGAAACGCCCGGCGGCGGCGGTTCGTTTCCGCCGGCGAGACGGCGAGAACGCGGCGACGGATGCCAGAGCCGGCAGCGCGGGTCGATGCACGCGTCGGCAGCCGAGCAGTGCGGAACGTTACTGCTCGTGCGGGCCGACGGCGGCAGGCGCTTCCAGCTCGGCTGGCTCGTCGATGTCGAGGCGGCGGCGGAAGCGGCGGGCGGAGCCTGGGGACGAAGGCGAGCGGGCTGCGCGGCAACGGAAGCGAAGGACGGCGCAACCGAAGAGGACGGCATCATCGAAGCGGGGGCAAACGCGAACTGTCGCTGGACGTCGACAGAGCGGCGAAGCATGCGCTTGCAGAACTTACCCCAACGCTTCGATCGATCGTCGCGCAGATTCGCGTACCGATCCTGCAATCCGCGGAGGAAAGCAGGCATCAGGTAATCACACGCCCACGAATCGATCGCCTGTTGATGGCGGCGATGCCGTTCCGGTCGGAGATTGCTCTCCGCGGCATATTCGATGCATAGCGCGTTCGCTTTCGCGAGATACGCGGCCATGCTTTCGGCGGGCTCCTGACGAAGCTGGGCGACCTTCGATGCGAAAATCTGCTTCGGGTTCAATGCGTAAGACGACGCATACAGATTCGCGAGGACGTCGAGGCCTTCCTGGAGCGTCGAAAGGGGACGGTGACGCTCCATATCCCAGTTCAGGAAGCTGCACAACTCGGGGACGACGTTGTTGCGCAGTTCGGCGAGCTTCTGCGATTCGGTCAACGGCGCAGAGAGCTCGAGCTCGGACAGGAAGCGCTGCTTCCACGCAATCCAACCGCCTCCGCATTGGAGAGCATTATCCCATACGGGAGTCATGCGAACGCGACGGCCGTGAGAGACAGCACGGGAAACGTCGGCTCCAACACGTCGACGGAGGGACGGGGACGGCGAGCGATCTTCCTCCGAATCGGAAGACGACGATTCGGACGACGAGCTTGACGGCGACGACGAAGAGGACGATCGTCGATTGCGGCGGCGGCGACGACGATTCGTCGAAGAGCGACGGCGAGAGCGAGACC
>CAMLKY010000071.1 GCA_946480545.1 uncultured Acidobacteriota bacterium | reverse complement strand
GGCCGACCTTTCCAAGCTTGAACATAAAGGCCCCGGTTTCGGCCGCGGAGCCGTTCAACGAATCTATTATCATCACCTTCACCGGTGGTGCTGGGTTGACCGGGGTCGGTATGTCATTACCACCGCGAAACATGTAGTAGTAAAGCGGCCGCCGCTGCATCCACTCGATCAGGTAATCGGGAGTGATACCGCCACCGTTGAATCGTTGGTCGATGATGATGCCGTTTTTGTCTGAGTATCCGGTAAGGCCGCGGATCGCATTCATCACACCTTCGCCGCCGTAGCCCTCGATGAAGATGTATCCTAGCTTTCCGCCGGAAAGACGGTCGACGAGCTTCCGATTCTCTTCGGCCCAGTTCGCACGACGCAGGCGATTCTCTCCGGCGGACGGGTACACCGTGTAAGTTCGCGAATCGGAGCCGTCGGCGGTCGCGGATACCGTGATCTTCGTTGGGCGGTTTACTGAATTCTCGAAATAGGAAAGCACATTCCGTGCTGCGTCTACCGGCTGGTCATTGACCCGCTGGAGATAATCGCCCTCGCGTACTTCGACGCCGGGAGCATCGAGCGGTGCATTGAATGAGCCGGCGGGCGATGAATAAGGCATCGTCCGGTATATCTTTTTGAAACGATATTTTCCGTTGGCTATCTCGTAATCGGCCCCGAGCAGACCTACGCGGTTTCCTCCGGTATTTGCGTTCGGAGCATCACCGCCGCCTATCGCCAAATGGCTGACCGAAACGCTTCCGAGCATCATCCGGATCAGGGTATTCAGATCGTTTCGTCGCGTGACCGTCGGAAGATACCGTGCATACTCCCGCTCGAGAGCCTCAAGGTTTTGGCCGTGATGATTTACGTCGTAGAACCAATCGCGCATGATCCGCATGGATTCATGAAACATTTGTTTCCACTCATCTGCCGGGACTACGCGAACCTCCATCTTGCTGAAATCGAGCTTTCCTTCGTCAGTCTTGACGGGTTGATCCGCCGACGTGAGAAAGTAATCGCGCCCTTTGCGATAGAGGACCTTGCTGCCGTCCTGGGAGACATCGACGCCGTCTGTTTGATCGACGATCTTTGTCCATTGCCCACCTTTCGAGAGATCAAAGGTATAGAGCGCGGTTGATTGTGTTCGTCCACCCAGATCGCCGGGTGCTGCCGCCCATTCGCCTATCACCATAACGAGCTTGCCGGGTTTCACCGCGGCCAGTCCCTGATAATCGCGTCCGGGGAGCGGCAGATTCACAAACCGTTTCTGCAATCCGTCCAGATCTATCCTGACTTCGGGCACCGTTTCGCCGATCTTTGCATCGGGATGTGGTTGACCGTTACCTAACAGCGGTGCGGCCTCGTCCTTTCTCAAGGTGAGCGCATGCACCCGACCGACCGCCATCGGATTGGCCATCATGCTGTTCAGAACGCCCCAGGGGAAGTCGGTGGTGCCGGCATTGTGGCTCGATACAAAGTAAAGATATCTACCGTTGGGGTCGAAGGACGGAAGGTGAGCGTGCGTTATCCCGTCCGTGATCTGGTGCGATCGCTGCGCCGCGAGGTCATACACAAAGATGGCGCTCGCGCGGTTCGTGAGCGTCTTTTCATACGCAAGATATCGCGAATCCGGCGAGAAGCTGGCCGACCACAGATCCTGCGATGTATATGTCGAGGTGTCGATCTTCTTCACCGTCCCCGACGCAACATCCGCCAGCCAGAAGTTCAGCCGCCGGTCTTGAAATGTTACGAGTCTTGAATTAGGCGACCACGTTGTTCCCCAGTAGAACGACGGCTTTGCTTCGATCTGTATTTTCTTTACCGAGTCGTTCACGAGCGAACGCACATGAAGCGCGTACTCACCTGATTCATCAGAGAAGTACGCGATCAGGTTCCCGTCCGGCGAGGTCATCGGGTAGCGCTCGGCGACGCCCGTTGTATTCGTCACGTTCTTATATGATCCGTTCGACGGATCAAAAACGATCGCTTCGCCACGAGCGCCGAATATGACCTTGTCACCCGATGCGGAAGGGAAGAATTGTTCGAGGCCGCGCATTGCCGGCGCATTACGCGGAGCAAGTTCCGACGTATCGGGCGAGATCGTGAAATTCACAAGCCTGTCCGCCCCACCCGGAAGAAGGTTGAGCAAATGCAACCGTCCGTCCTGCACATACGCCGCCTCATTCTCGAAAACCGACATCCATCGGACGCCTTGCCCGCCGTACTTAGTGATCTCGCGTGTACGCTTGGAACCGGTATCGTAAACGTGCAAGTTGTACGCGCCGTTACGGTCAGACACGAAATAGATCTTGTCGCCGACCCAGACAGGAGAACGATCGTTGTGACGGCCATCCGAGATCTTCTCGAGCGCGCCATTCGCGAGATCTGCTATCCATAGAGGCGCCGCGTGACCGCCGCGGTAATACCGCCATCCGTCGCCGGCCCCGGATCTTGGGTTGTAAACAATGCGTTTTCCATCGGGCGACACCCAACCCATATAGCTTTGGTGGAGCGGCAGCGGTACCGCGAGCTCGAGTCGTTCAGCAGAGGTGCGATACAGACGAGTCACCGATTCCTCGTCGCGCGTGGTCTCGAAGATGACGTGCTTACCATCGGGTGTCCACGAAGTGACGAAGTCATCCTCCGGCATCATCGTCACGCGCCGTGTTTCGCCGGAACCATCGGCGCTGATAACGAAAATGTCCCAATCGTTACCGTTATTCCGCGAGAAAGCGAGCTGGCTCCCATCCGGAGAGAACACAGGGTTTGTCTCGTCATTGGGCGTGTTTGTGAGGCGCCTTGCCGATCCGCCGTTGCGTTCAACGAGCCAGACCTTTCCTGCATACACGAACGCGACGTGACTCTGATTAAGCGACACGCGACTCAATAGCATCGGTGGTGTGGTCGATTGCGCCGCACCGGCGCCCGAAAGAATGAAGACAACGATGAGGATCGTCAGGTTTCGCAGCATTTTATTACCTCAGGCCGGGAATGGATTGGTAACCAGTATTCTAGCCCCGATTGAGGATTTGTCTAACGATTCTTGTTGGGTTTCAGAGGTGACACTAACTTCGCGGAAGATGACGACTCATCTCGGATGCTTCGAGGTACCCGAGGCCGATGAACGCTTCGAGTTGATCGCCATAAAACGTCTGGTCGATGGTCGTGATCTGCGGAAAGTTGTAATTGATGTACGGAAGGACGCTTACGAGGTGCCTCCAGAACCAGCGTTTGTTCAGGTAGCGGCTATAGGTCAACATGTCACGCCGCATCGAATCGCGTGTGATCGGCTCTAGCATGTCGGCGGGGCAGGACTCGGGGCGAACCTTTCGCCGAAATGCAGGAAGTGTTTTGTCGTTGTCGCCACGGGCGGTGCCACGCAGGTCTGGCGGGAAGATCGAAGCGGGCCGCGACATCTTGATGTAATAAACGTTGCTTACGCGTCCGTCTTTTTGAGTCGCGATCCCGCGGGCGACCGCCGCGGCGTTGAAGGATTTCGTCGGCCGTTCCGTTAGGAAGCGGTCAATCGTATCGATCTTCAGTTCGATCCCTTCCGCGGCCAGATATTTTTGCAGACCAACGTACGATCCGAATTTGTATGCGGGATCGTTCTCAGCGTCCACGATCACGATATTTTTGACGGCTCGACGGATAAGCGGCAACGCCGCGAGGTTTTCCGAAAGGCCGCCGTCGGCGAGATCGATCTCAGCGCCATCGACCTCGTTGGAATAATTCGGGATCGTACGCGAAAGCTTGAATCTGACGGCCGCGCCGGACATCGCAATGCCGTCGCACCAGGTCCGTATGCTTGTATCCTGGTCGGGCCAATCCGCAAAGCTCAGCAGCCGGCTGCCCCGATATGTCGGGCCGATCTCAAATGTCTTATCGATCTTGTTCGCGAGTTTCCGGGCACGAGTCCGATCGTTCTCGATGGTGGTGTTCAGAATAAAATACGGCGCGTCGCCGGCGGCGATCTGCGGCGCGAGCGATTGAAGTCGCCTTAACGCCGTGATGCCAGCCTCACGTTTTTCACTGCGTGTGCGGCCGTCTTCTAATCCGAAGCTCCACTCGATGGCATCGCGGTACTTTCTGAATGCCTTATCACGCGGGCTGAAGATCGCACGGATCATCCGGCTCAGCGGAAAGAACTCGCTTTTGCTTGCGAGCGTGCACACGTTCGAGGGAAACGTTTCTTCGCTAAAGGCTCCGGCTCCGAAACGCGTCCCGGGACGCCCGTCGTATCGCGAATAGAGCCAGTACGACGCATAGCCGCCACCCGAAACGCTCGAGACTACGTCGATGTCATCCATCAGCCCGAGATCATACAGGCCCTTCATCGCGCCGATCGAGAAGGCCGCCGAGCGCAAGCCGCCGCCCGAAAGCGCGAGTCCCCAATCGACATCGCCTCCTCGAGATGGGAAGGGCATCGGCTCGACATCCGTGGTGGGTTCGCCGGAGCTCCCCGGCAAAAGCGTTGAGTAATCGAACGCTGGTGGTTCGGTCGTCGGGAAAACTGCTCCCACAAGGATGAGACAACATACTGCGGCCGCGATCAGCGTCAGTGTGGGTCGTTTATGCATTGAGGTTGATGCGAACAAGGTCGGACTATTCTAGCGCGTCTCGTTCCGTCGACAAGAGAAATGAAAAGCCGGCCGGGTTTCCCCGAGCCGGCAATCTTCCACTTGCATGGGAAGGTGCAAACGTCCGCGATGACGATCTACATGGGAGACTCGAACAGGTAGGCCGCCTTCCACATGTCGCCTTCTTTCACCGCGACGGTCATTCCCCAGAGCGGCGTAAGCTTCATATCGCCGCATGTGCCTTCGGCCGTGCCCTTGTAAGTGAATATGGCAACGTTCGGTGCGATCTGGGCTGCTTTCCCGTCGGAAATGTTAACGCTTGTTACCTTGCAGGCGTCACTGATCCAAACCTTCATTGCTTCGGTCTGACCATGCGTCGCCTTGCCCATCGCGTCGAGAAAGGTGACGTCCTTTGTCGTCACCGCCTGGAGCCCGGCGGCGTCCTGCTTCATCCAGCTCTCCCAACCTTTCCTTTCCATCGCCGTAAGGGCATCTGTCAGAGCGTCGCCCGAGGCAGTTGTATTCGCATTGCTGTTTGCGTTCGCCGAATTGGCCGCCGTGGCATCAGCCGGCGGGGCCGGTTTCTCGGCCGCGGGTTTTTTCTCGCTCGATGCGTCCGCCGCAGGAGCTCCCGTGGCGACCGGGACCTCGCCATGATAAGCAGCCTTCCACGCGTCGCCACTCCGAACGAAAACCGTCGCGGCGGTCACCGGTGACGGAAGCTTCTGTCCTCCACACGAAGCGTCGGCGGTCCCTTTATAAGTGATGACTGCTGCGTCATTGCTGACAGGTGTCACGTGAGGCTCAGACAACGAAAAACTCTTAACGTCGCACGGCTTCTCAGTCAGGCTCTTGATCATCTCGGCTTTTGTAAGACGCTGGCCTCTTTCAAAACCAACGAAGTTGTCAGCCACGAAGCCTTCGAAGTATTTCGCGTCCCTGTTTTTCCATGCTTCCCACGCTTTGTTTTCCATTGCGAGCAGGGCATCGGCTGTGGGCATCGCGGTCTTGGCCGCAGAGTTGGCGTTTGTGTTTACGTTGGTGTTCGAATTTGTGTTCGTGCTCGCAGGCGGCGCACATGCGGCGAATGCGAACGCGGCCATTGCAAAAAGGGAGACTGTTAAAGTCCTCTTCATAGATTTCTCCTTTGGATCAGAGTCGTGAACTTCCCTAAAGCGTGTGTGTTGCCGCGACTATGACATATTTCCCCAGCGCAAACAAACGGGTGGCAGCGCTCTCTGTTATTTCCAGTACACTCTTTCGGTCCCCGGCGATTCAAACTCTCTATAGGAGGAGCAAAGCTTATGAAGAGAACGATTTGTCTGGCCGGGTTGGTCGCGGCTCTCGTGATTTCGGCCCATGCCCAGGCGGGCACGACCTTCACCGGAACTGCCGTGATCTACGGCTCCGGATTCAGCACGCGGACCGTTACGCGACAATTTACGCTGATCATAAATCGCCGCACGTCGAGTCAAGACGCCGCGCGGTATCTGCAGACGTTGCAGCGTGGCGGGCAGGACGCGCTGCTTCGCGAGATCGGCGATAACGATCTCGGGCGGTTCTCGCTCGGGGGTTCGATCGGTGTTCCGGTGAATGCGGTCATCATCGATCGCGAGGGCGATGGAACTCGTATCCGGGCGGTATTCCGTCGCTGGATGGGATTCGGTGAGTTGCGGCGTGGTTTGAGATCGGTCGACTACCCGTTCGGCTATGTCGAGCTTCATATCGATCCGCAGACCGGCCGTGGCGAGGGCACGATCATCCCCGCGGCGCGTATTCGGTTTCGCAATGCCCGAAACGGCGGGGTCGACACGGTCGAGATCGAAGACTTCGGCACGTTTCCAGGCCGGCTTCTGGGTGTCCGTATGCGCGGTGCGAGGCTGCCGTAGACGTCACATGAAGGTCAGAGGCGGAGCGATGCTCCGCCTCGAAAGCCGCTGGCCAACAGCTAACAGCTAGGCAGTTCCACTGCCGCTCTTACTTTCCCCGAGACGCCTCATACAATCCAACCCATTGCCGGAAGCTTAATTCCGTCGGCGTGGCGTTGATGTCGAATCCGAGCTCGCGCGAGATGCGTTTCCAGGATTTGTACGAGAACACATTCTTGAAGGCCAGACGCAGATTTCGCTTGTACCGGCCAAAACCATATCGGACAAAATCGTGATACGCGATCTCGTCTGCGACCGGATCTTGTCGCCGTGTGATCCTCAGCATCACCGAATCTACATCCGGAACCGGATGAAAGTCGGTTCGCCTGAGCTCATGGACGATCTCGAACCTGAAGCGCGTCTTCGCATGAAGCGAGAGCATCGTCTCGTGCGGAGTTCCGGCCAACTTTTTTGCCGGCTGTTTCTGCATGATCAGGTGTGCTTCGGACAGGGAACTGTTTAAAAGCCTTCTGACGATGTCTGCGGTGACGTTGTATGGAATGCTTGCGACGACCTTGTAAGCCGGCACCGGTATCCGGTAGCGGAGGAAGTCGCATGCGATGACCTCGACGTTTTCCAGTTCGCGAAATCTGTCACGAAGACGTCCAGCGAGCACCGGATCCTTTTCAATCGCGATGACGCGGGCACACCTTCGTGCCAGTTCGGCCGTGATAATGCCACGTCCTGCACCTATATCGATGACGGTGTCACCGGGGCGAAGACCGGCCTTTCCGGCCAGCCTGGCGACGAGGTTCCGATCGGTCAGAAAATTCTGGGCTAGGTATTTGCGTTTTTGCTGCGTTCTGTTCACGGTCCACCTCCGTTGGTTTTTGGTGAATCGAAACGCGCGCGAAAAGGGTGTGTCACCGGCTCGCCGGGTCACACCGTGTTGCGCTGGAATTGCAGCAAATGAAAAAGCCGCGAACTTACGCTTATTGCTCAGTTCGCGGCCCGGTAAATTTTATGTATCGATTTTACAGGTAGAAAAGCCGCGAAGCTGGCAGGTGCGACGTGGAGCCTGTGTCCACTCTAAGTTCGCGGATGCGTATCGACATGTGTTTGAGGATAGTCGCTGAGGCGGTAAACGTCAACAAACTTTGCGAGCTTGGCGAGCTTTGCGTGAATCAGACTCTTCACGCAGTGCTCGCCAAGCTCGCAAAGGAAGAGACTTCTAGTCGTTCGGCAAACCAAACAGCACAGGGGTTCCGGGCGGTGAAACGATAACATCGAATTGTCTGTGGAACAGGTACCAACGGGAGTTACTCGGACGGAACACCACCGGAAACGCGGAATCGCCCCGCTCGTAATACGCTATCGGTATATCGCCGGTCGTTCCCCAGTTGAGGACGTGCATTCCGCCCGTCGTGCTTCTAAGCATGTACCAGGTTCCGGAACGAAATACCGTCAGAT